>NZ_ATNI01000061.1:0-19030 GCF_000511705.1 Thermus sp. NMX2.A1 | reverse complement strand
GTCTTCAGGAGGGGGACGGTCCAGGGCCCTTTGCAGCCGGGCAAGTTCCTTAAGCTCCCGCTCGAAGCCCTCCCGCTCCTTTAGGCGCAGGCGCACCGCTTCCAGCTCCTGGCGCAGAGATTCCTCTTCGCAGGCCAGGGCCAGGCGCCTTTGCTCCAGGGCTTGGCGCTCTCTCTCTAGGGTTTTTTCCTCCCTGGCCAGGGCCTTAAGCCGCTCCTCGGCCCTCGCCATCTCGGCTTGGGCTTCCTCCATGCGGGCTTCCAGGA
The DNA here is from genome assembly GCF_000511705.1 of Thermus sp. NMX2.A1. Lineage (NCBI taxonomy): Bacteria > Thermotogati > Deinococcota > Deinococci > Thermales > Thermaceae > Thermus > Thermus sp. NMX2.A1. Next base: position 18,764 of record NZ_ATNI01000061.1, on the reverse strand, counting down.
GGCTTACCTTGAGGGCCAGGGCCTCGAGGTCCAGGGCCTGGGCCTGCCTGGCCCGCTTTGCTTCCCCCCTAAGCCGTTCTGCCTGGGCCTTAAGCTCCTGGAGTTCCCGCTCGCGCTCTTCCAGAAGGCGGCTTGCCTCTTGCAGCTCCTTCTCCGCCAACCGGGCGGCTTCCGCCACCGGCCTCAGCCCGGCGGCCTCCTCGAGGTGGGCCAGCAGGACTTCCTCGGGGGCTTCCAGGAGGGCGGCCACCTCCCCCTGGCCCACGATGGCGTACCCCCCTCGGCCGAGGCCCGTGCCCGCAAGGTGGAGGGCCAGGGCCTTGGCGCTTAGGGGGCGGCCGTTCACCCGAAAGAGGGAGCGGTCCCCTTCGATGCGCCGTTCCACGGTAAGCCTTTCCCTTCCCCGGGAAAGCTCCAGGCGGACCTCCGCCATGGCCTGGGGCGGGCGGCCCTCGCCCCCATGGAAGAGAAAGGTGCCAAGTTCCTGCCCGCGTAGCTCATGGGCGCGGGCTCCGGTCACGAAGCGCAAGGCCTCCACCAGGTTGCTCTTGCCGGAGCCATTGGGCCCGATGATCCCGGTGATGGGGTCCGGGAAGTCCAAGGCGGTGCGCTCGGCAAAGGACTTGAACCCCTGGAGGACGAGGCGGTCGATGCGCCAGGTATCCCTCATGGCAGGCGGAAAGGCTGGCTTAGATCCAGATGGGCTAGGCCCGGCTTGGGTTCTCCCTCCACCAGGAAGCGCACCTCCTGGGCCTGGGGGAAGGTGGAAAGGAGGGTATAGGCCAGGCTGTAGAGGCGCAGGGCTTCCTGGCTGGCATCCAGACCCAGGGCAAAGTCGGCGGGAAGATCCACCACGAAAAGCTTGCCCAGCCGGTAGAGGGCCCGGGGCTTGGGGGCTTGAAGGGCCTCGGCCCAGGCGGCCAGGACCTTGTTTTCCGGGGTATCCCCGGGGGCCAGCTCGAGGGTGCGGGTTTCCTTCAGGAGGCCCTGGGGCGGGTTGGGTAGGTAGAGGATCACGGGCAGGCTGTTTGCGGCCGAGGTTTCCTCCGAGGGCAAGGGCAGGGCGGATGAAGCCCGCCATCCCTGGCTTTGCCAGTAGACCAAGGCTCCCAAGGTGAAGAGGACGAGGCCAAGGAGGTTCCAGAAGGTCAAGAGTCGGCGCATGGCTACTCCAGATAGGTGCGGATGGCCTGGGCGATGGCCTCCGCCACCTGGTTGCGGGCCTCAGGGGTCTTCAACCGTTCCACTCCCACCTCCAGGACCACCCCCGCACCGGGGATGTCGGTGAGGGCGTAAGGACCCTCCGCCCGGGCCAGCACGATGCCCAGGGCGGAAAAAGCCTTTTCCAGGGCCTCGGCCAGGCGCCGTGGGTCGCCGGCGTAGACCTTTAGCAAGGTGGCTTGCTCTGCCGGGGCCGAGGCCAGAAGGGCTTCGGCGTTTTGGGCTAAGGGGGTGGAGCGGGCCTTGGGCAGGTAGAGGTTCACCGCACTGCCCTGGGTGACATGGAGGGAAACCACCACCGAGGCTGCCTGGGCCAGGCTCAAGCGGGCCTCGAGGGGCACGGTTTCATCCCCTTCCCGGGAGAGCCGGGCGTTGGGCAGGCGGGCGGCCACCCTCCTGGCCAGGTCCAGGGTGAGGTTCTTCTCCAGAAGCCCTCCTGCCGAGATGCCCGGGTCCTTCCCCCCGTGGCCGGGGTCCAGGAGGACCGTGGGCCTGGGTCTGGCTGGGGGGCTCCACTCCAGGATCACCTGGCCTCCTCCGGGGTAGTAAAGCCTAGCGGGTGGGGTTTCCAGGGTGAGGCGAAGTCCCCGGGCTTCCTGGCTGAGGCCCGCTCCTTCTCCCTGGGCCAGGAGGAAGAGGACGCTACTGCCCTCCACCAGGGCGTTCACCTCCCGGGAGAAACGAAGGAGGATCTGGCCCGGCCTCCGCTCCACCCCCAAAAGCCTGGCCCAGGGCAGTTGGAGGAGGATGCCCTCCTGGGCCCGGTATTCCAAGCCCAAGGCCTCGCTTAACGGCCGCAAGGGTACGAAGACCTCCTGCCCCCGTTTCCAGCCGGCCCCCCGGGCGGCGGCCTGGGCCTCGTTTTCCACCAGGGGGAAAACCTTGTAGCGGCTTCCCAGGCCCAGGGCCACCTGGCCTTCCCCTTGCCACAGGGCGAGCCCCAGGCCCCGGGCTATCAGGCGCACCTCCCCGTAGGCCACGCCCCGCCCCCCTGGGTAAAGGGCCTGGCCCACCTCACCCCCCACCAGGAGGGGTCTTGGAGCCTGGGCCAAGGCGGGAAGGAAAACCAGGGCTAGGGCAAAAAACCTCATAGCTCCTCCAGGGCGCGGCGCACGGCCCGCTTCTTGTCGTCTTCCTTTCTCTGATAGGCCTTTTTGCCCCGGGCCAGGCCCAGGAGCACCTTGGCGTAGCCCCTTTCGTTGAAGTAGATCTTAAGGGGTACCAGGGTGAGGCCCTTCTGTTCCAGCCTGCCCCTTAACCGGTTGAGCTCGTGGCGGTGAAGGAGAAGCTTGCGCTTTCTCCTGGGGTCCACGTTGGTGTAGGATCCCTTTTCATAGGGAGCGATGTAAAGGTTTTCCAGGTAAAGCTCGCCGTTTTCAAACTTGGCAAAGCTGCCCGTGAAATCCACCTTACCGGCGCGGAGGGACTTGACCTCGGTTCCCTTCAGGACGATCCCCGCCTCGTAGGTTTCCAGGATCTCGTAGTCGTGCCGTGCCCGGCGGTTCTCCAGCACGGAGGCCATCTTACCAGAGCCGGTAGGCCTCTATCCGGCGGTGGCGGAGGATGGGGTAGCGGGCCCGGTACTCCTCCAGGAAACCCAGGTCCAGGTCCACCACGAGGAGGCCTTCCTCCCACCTCGAGGCCAGAAGGTGCCCATCGGGGGCCACCGCCAGGGACGGGCTTCCCGTGTCCGCCCGGTTGGCGAGGAGGAGGTAAGCCTGGTTCTCCGCCGCCCTCGCCCGGGCCAGGACCGCAAGAAGCTCCTGGTACTCCCCGGGCCAGGCCGAGCCCACCAGAAAAACCTCGGCGCCCATCAGGGCGTAGCTGCGAAAAAGTTCGGGGAAATCCAGGTCATAGCAAAGGGCAAGCCCGAACCTTCGTCCCTGGAACGCCCACATTACGGGGCCTTCCCCAGGCTCAACGCCCTCGTCCCCTTCCTCCCCCAGGGCCAGGAAGGGATGCACCTTGTCGTAGAAGGGACCCTGGGGGAAGACGCCAAGCCGGTTCCTGGGGCCTTGGGCCAGGTAGCCCGCCACCACCCTCATGCGGCTTTCCTCGGCCAGGGCCTCGAGGGCTTGGGGAAGGTCTTCTTCCCCTTGCCTCCCCAGGACCAGCTCGGGGAGGAGGAGGGCCAAGGCTCCCTCCTCCCGGGCCTGGTGCACCAGGGGGACGAGGATCTTTAAAAGCCTAGGTAGGCTTTCCTGCCTTCCAAGGTGGGCCAGGGCCAGCCGCACGCTAGCGCCTTCCCAGGACCTTCCAGGCGGAGGGCAGGACCAAGGCCGCCACCACCGCCTTCACCAGGTCCCCGGGGATGAAGGGGAAAAGCCCCATGGCCAAAAGGGCGCCGGTGCCCGCAAACTTTCCTGCCCCCATGAGCCAGGCGGCAAGCCAGGGAAGCCCCACCAGGTAGAGCAGGGCGTTTCCCGCCAGCATGGCCAAAAGGGTTCCCAGGAAGCTCCGGTCCAGGCCGAACCGCTCCACCAGTAGCCCCACCAAGCCTGCGGCCAGGGGGAAGGCCAGGAGGAAGCCCCCGGTGGGGCCGAGAATCTTGGCCAAGCCTCCTGTACCCCCGGCAAAGACGGGTAGGCCCATGGCTCCTTCCGCCAGGTAGGCCAAGAGGGACAGGAAGCCAAGACGGCTTCCCAACGCTGCTCCCACCAGGAGGATCGCCAGGGTCTGGCCGGTGATGGGCACGGGGGTGAAGGGCAAAGGAATGCTGATCCGGGCGGCCAGGGCCACCAGGAGGCTACCCGCCAGGATCAGGGCCAGGTCCCGGGCCAGGGTGCGGTGGGGCCAGAGGGTTTTAACCAGGGGTGGATAGGGGAGAACCTCGGTTTTCATCTTCCATACCTCCCGGACCACGCGGGGTGGTCGTCAACGAAAATACGCTTTTCGGGTTGACGGGTCAAGGGGGAGGGTTTGCTTAAGGCAAGTGCCGTCAATCACTTATGAGAAAGCCGATATACTGAAGCCATAGCTCTTGACCCCTACGGTAAGGGGGCGAGGAGCCACGTGGGGAGGTAAGCTATGAAGGTAGGCATCAACGGATTCGGCAGAATCGGCCGTCAGGTGTTTCGCATCCTCCACGGGCGAGGGGTGGAGGTAGCCCTCATCAACGACCTTACCGACAACCGGACCCTGGCCCACCTGCTCAAGTACGATTCCATCTACCACCGCTTCCCCGGCGAGGTGGGGTACGATGACGAGAACATTTACGTGGACGGCAAGGCCATCCGGGCCACCGCCATCAAGGATCCCAAGGAGCTTCCTTGGGGAAGCCTGGGTGTGGATGTGGTCATCGAGTCCACGGGGGTGTTCACCGATGCCGACAAGGCCAAGGCCCACCTCGAGGCGGGAGCCAAGAAGGTCATCATCACCGCCCCGGCCAAGGGGGAGGACATCACCATCGTCATGGGGGTGAACCACGAGCAGTACGACCCGGCCAGGCACCACATCATCTCCAACGCCTCCTGCACCACCAACTCCCTGGCCCCGGTGATGAAGGTTTTGGAGGAGGCCTTTGGCGTGGAAAAGGCCCTCATGACCACCGTCCACTCCTACACCAACGACCAGCGGGTCCTGGACCTGCCCCACAAGGACCTTCGCCGGGCGCGGGCGGCGGCCATCAACATCATCCCCACCACCACCGGGGCCGCCAAGGCCACGGCCTTGGTACTTCCTTCCCTGAAGGGCCGTTTCGACGGAAGTGCTTTGAGGGTGCCCACGGCCACGGGGAGCATCTCCGACATCACCGCCCTTCTCAGGCGGGAGGTGACCGCACAAGAGGTGAACGCCGCCCTGAAGGCGGCGGCCGAGGGGCCCTTGAAGGGCATCCTGGCCTACACCGAGGATGAGATCGTCCTTCAGGACATCGTGATGGATCCCCACTCCTCCATCGTGGACGGCAAGCTCACCAAGGCCCTGGGCAACCTGGTGAAGGTCTTTGCCTGGTACGACAACGAGTGGGGCTACTCCAACCGGGTGGCGGATCTGGTGGAGCTGGTGCTGAAGAAGGGGGTTTAGATGCGCACCCTAAAGGACCTGGACCCCCAGGGGAAGCGCATCCTGGTGCGGGTGGACTACAACGTCCCCATCAAGGAGGGCGTGGTGCAGGACGATACCCGCATCCAGGAAAGCCTTCCCACCCTGCGCCACCTCCTCGAGGCCGGAGCTTCCCTGGTCCTCCTCTCCCACCTGGGCCGGCCCAAGGGGGTGGACCCCAAGTACTCCCTGGCCCCGGTGGCGGAGGCCTTGGGCCGGTACCTTTCCGGCGTCCGCTTCGTGCCCCATAGCCCCGGTTCCGACCAGGCGCACCAGGCGGTAGAGGCCCTGGCCCCGGGGGAGGTGGCCCTCCTGGAAAACGTGCGCTTCGAGCCAGGGGAGGAGAAGAACGACCCCGATCTTGCCGCCCGCTACGCCCGGCTGGGGGAGGCCTTTGTCCTGGATGCCTTTGGCAGTGCCCACCGGGCCCACGCCAGCGTGGTGGGGGTGGCGAGGCTTCTCCCTTCCTTTGCCGGGCTCCTCATGGAAAAGGAGGTGAAGGCTCTTTCCCGGCTCCTCCGGGATCCGGAGAAGCCCTATGCGGTGGTCATCGGGGGGGCCAAGGTTTCCGACAAGATCGGGGTCATAGAAAACCTTCTGCCCCGCATAGACCGCCTTCTCATCGGCGGCGCCATGGCCTTCACCTTCATCAAGGCCCTTGGGGGCGAGGTGGGGAAGAGCCTGGTGGAGGAGGACCGCTTGGATCTGGCCAAGGACCTGCTTCGGCGGGCGGAGTCCTTGGGGGTGAGGGTGCACCTGCCCGTGGATGTGGTGGCGGCCGAGCGGATCGAGGCTGGGGTGGAAACCCGCACCTTCCCTGCGGACGCCATACCCGTGCCCTATATGGGCTTGGACATCGGGCCCAAGACCCAGGTGGCCTTCGCCGAGGCCTTGAAGGGGGCGAAAACGGTCTTCTGGAACGGACCCATGGGGGTCTTTGAGGTACCGCCCTTCGACGAGGGTACCCTGGCGGTGGGCCGGGCGGTGGCGGCCTTGGAGGGAGCCTTCACCGTGGTGGGAGGGGGCGACTCCGTGGCGGCGGTGAACCGCCTGGGCCTTAAGGACCGGTTTAGCCACGTGTCCACCGGGGGTGGGGCGAGCCTCGAGTACCTGGAGAAAGGCACCCTCCCGGGGATTGAGGTCCTGGAGTAGGAAGACCTAATCCGGCCCCGCCCCCTGGGGCGGGGTTTTCCTGTAGGATAGCGGCATGCGCAGGGTTTTGGTGGCAGGAAACTGGAAGATGCACAAGGTGCCCTCGGAGGCTAGGGTCTGGCTTGCCGAGCTCAGGAGGCTTCTGCCTCCTTTAGAGTCCGAGGTGGCGGTGCTGCCTGCCTTTCCCATGCTTCCCGTGGCCAGGGAGGTGCTTTCCGGTGCCCAGGTGGCCTACGGGGCCCAGGATGTCTCCCCCCACCGGGAAGGCGCCTATACGGGGGAGGTTTCCGCCCGGATGCTTTCCGATCTCGGGTGCCGCTACACCATCGTGGGGCACTCGGAGAGGCGGCGCTACCACCACGAGACGGATACCCTGGTGGCGGAGAAGGCGAAAAGGCTTTTGGAGGAGGGGGTTACCCCCATCCTTTGCGTGGGGGAACCCTTGGAGGTGAGGGAAAGGGGAGAGGCGGTGCCCTATACCCTGGCCCAGCTAAGGGGAAGCCTCGAGGGCCTGAACCCCCCGGGTCCTGAGGCCTTGGTGATTGCCTACGAGCCGGTCTGGGCCATCGGCACGGGCAGGAACGCCACCCCACAGGACGCCGAGGCCATGCACCAGGCCATCCGGCAGGCCCTGGCCGAGCTTTACGGCGAGGAGTTCGCCAGGAGGGTGCGGATCCTTTACGGGGGGAGCGTGAACCCCAAGAACTTCGCCGACCTCCTCTCCATGCCCAACGTGGACGGGGGGCTCGTGGGCGGGGCGAGCCTGGAGCTTGAAAGCTTCCTCGCCCTCCTCCGGATCGCGGGTTAGGGGAGTACCCGGATGGTCCCCTCCTGCGCCACCACGTGAAGGTGCCGGTCCAAGCTTAGGACCAGGCCCCCGTTCCGCTCGGCTACGGCGACGACCGCGGCGTCGGCAAAGCCCAAGGGCAGGTCCCGGTACCGGGCCACGAGCGCCCTGACCCGGGGCAGGTCTTCTTCCCCGCATTCCAGGGAGAAAGCCCCGGCCTCGAGGTCTTGGAGGAAGGCCTCGAGGGCCCCAAGGCCCAGGCGCCTTTCCGCGAGGTAGGCGATCTCGGCGAGGATGCCCATGGGCACCAGGTAGGGACCTGGATCAGAAAGAAGGAGCGCCTTAACGCGGCCGTGGTCCGGGTCCTTCCGGTTCAGGAGGGCGAAGAGGGCGGAGGTGTCCAGAGTGATCATCGCTCGGACCAGACCCTTTCCAGCCACCCCTCGGAGGCGCGCCCGGAGAGCTCCTCGTCCTCGCCCACGCCTAGGGAACGAAAGGCGGGTCTTTGGCGCTGGGTAAGGTAAGCGGCCAAGGCCTCCCGGATGAGCTCTGCCTGGCTTTTGCCCTCCCGCCGCGCGGCCTCCTTTAGGGCGCGGTGAAGCTCAGGGGGGAGGTAGAGGGTCGTCTTCTCCATGTCTTCACTGTACACCTTATATGGTAGGTGTCGTCAGCGGACCTCGAGGGTCAGAGCCGCAGGGGCGGAAGCTCAGGCCCTCACACGTCTAAAATGGCTCCATGGCCCTGGATTTCCCGGCAAGCCCCCTGGCCCCCGCCCTCCGCCTCCTGGAGGAAGGGCGGGACCGGGAGGCGGAAGCCCTCCTCCAAACTTCCCAAGAAGGCCTCCCGGAGGCCGAGCGCCTGGCCCTTCTAGGCTTCGTAGAGGCCCGTAAGGGGAACCTTCGGGCCTACCGCGCCCTGGCCCTGGAGGCCGCCCGAAGGGCCCAGACCCCCCTCACCCTCTACCACCTGGGCCTGGCCCTCCCTCCAAAGGCGGGGGCCCTGGCCCTGGAGGAGGCCCTCCACCGCTTCCAGGGAGACCCCAAGGCCGAGGCCCGCCTCGCCTTCGCCCTGGCCCGCGCCCTAAGGGGGCTTGGCCGCCTCAGGGAGGCCCTGGGCTACGCCGCTCTTGCCCTTGCCCGGGGCTTTGGCCCCTTCGCCCTCCTGGAGTGGGCCTGGCTCGCCCTCCTCGCCGAGGAGGACCCTCCCCTCCCCGACCTCCTCCGGCAGGTGGAACTCCTGGCCCTGGAGGGGGGCACGGGGCTCTACGCCCGCTTCCTCATGGCCCACCTGCGCTTCCTCCAGGGGGAGGAGGCCTCGGGGAGGGCCTACCTGCGGAAGGCCCTTGGCGAGGCCCCTCTTCCCGCCCTTCCCTACCTCGCCCCCGCCGGGGTGCGCCTCCTGGGGAAGGAGGTCCTCCCCTTCCTCCTGGCGGCGAGGCCCTGGGCCAAGGAGCCCCTCACCCAGGCCCTCCTCGCCTTGGCCGAAGGGCTCTACCGGGAGGACGAGGAAGGGGTGGCCAAGACCCTGCCCCTCCTCCTGGAGGAGGTGGCGGAGGAGGCCATGCGGGGCCTCCTCTTCCTGGGAAGGCCCCACCCCCTCCTGGGGGAGCTCTCCCGGAGGGGGCAGGAGCTCCTCTGGGCCGCAAGCCCCTCGGCCCACTTCCAGGCCCTGGGAGAGCCAAGGCTTGGGGGCAAGCCCCTCCCCCTGCGCCAGGCGGAGCTCCTCGTCCTCCTCCTCGCCCGGAAGGAGGGGTGGAGGGGGGAGGAGCTGGCCCTGGCCCTCTACGGGGAGGCCAACGGGCCCGCCCTCCGCATGGAGGTGCTCCGCCTGAGGCAACGGGGGCTTGCCGTGAAAAGCCGGCCCTACCGCCTGGCCCAGGCCCTACAGGCGGACTTCTTGGAAGTATGGGGGGCCCTGCGTCAAGGAGACCTGAGCGGGGCCCTTGCCCGCTACCGGGGCCCCCTCCTCCCCCAGAGCCAGGCCCCGGGGGTGGAGGCCCTGAGGGCGGAGCTGGAAGAGGCCCTGAGGCGGGCGGTCTTGGCCCAGGGCGAGGTGGAAAGCCTCTTCCTCCTGGCCGAGCGCCTGGGGGAGGACCTGGGGGTCTGGGAGGCCCTCCTGGAGAGGCTACCCTCCCAAGACCCCCGCCTTCCCATCGCCCAGGCCCGGGTGGAAAGGCTCAGGAGGGAGTGGGGCCTCTAAGGTACCCCACCGCAGCTTTGGCCGCGGTGGGGGCCCCAAAAGGTATTCCCACAGCCCCGGCTTGGGCATCCCATGTTGCAAAGCCGAAGTGGCGCTTAGAGCCCAAGCCCCGGGGGCGGGCAGTGGGGGGCGAGGCACTGGGGAAGGACCCCAGAGCCCCCGAGGAGGGCGAGGAGAAGCCACAGGAACTGCATGTTTAAAGGCTACCCAGGCTTACGTAACCTCCGCGTAACGCCCTGGGGTCTTTATGAGAGTCTTCTGAGTTACGCGGGCGTTACCTTCCTCTTGCTACCCTGAGGCTAACCCGTAAGGGGGTGAAGGAGATGCTCAAGGAAGTGCAGGAGGTCAAGGTCGGCGGCCGGACGCGGCGGGTTCACGTGAGGCCCTTCGCCTGGAACCTGCACGCGCCCACCCACATGGAGTGGACCCCGGACGGCAGGCTCCTGGTGGTGGAGCGCACCACGGGCAAGGTGAAGGACGTCACCAAGGGCGGGGACATGGAGGAGGCCAAGCCCTTTGCCTGGGGGCTCCAGGGGCCCTCCAGCATGTGCCCGTTGCCCGACGGCAGGATTATTCTTTCAGAGTTTTGGGGCGAAAGGGTGGTTGACATCACACATGGTGGACCTGCCTCCCAAATGCCAGTCTTTTGCTCTGGCCTGATAAGGCCTTATAGCATCACTTGTGTTAGAAGTAGGAAAGGAAGCCATCGTATCTTCGTAGTCTCGTCAGCTCGGTCTGACTCTCTGGAAGATGTCAGGGGCCTTGTCAGCGAGATTACTACCGGAACGCCAACCCCCGTGATCATAGACATCCCGAGTCGGCGTTCGGTGGGTACCGAAGGGTTTACCCCTCCAGAAACTTGGCCAGAAAACTGGAGCGCCTTTGCAAGTAAGTGCAGTAAAAACTCATGGACAACCTTCCTACCCGATGTAGAGGATACCCTCGTTCTGGCGATTTCGAGCCTAGGACGCGTAGTGGTGTTTCCACTTGAGGAGCAAAACTCTAGGCCCCAGAGTGCCTTAGAGATAGCAGAAAGGCACACGATCGGTTACGATTTGGGTGAGCTCGGAGGTATCATTGGCCATCCCTACAACCACCTGCTGTACGTCACACAACCAATTCAAGGAACTATAATTGCCCTAGATCCGCAGGAATCTAGAAGCTATGCATTTGATCCCCCGGTTGTGAGGGGCTTGCCCTCTCCGACTTGCGTGCGCTTCACCCCAGATGGGGAAAAGATGCTAGTTTGCTCTCCCACAAATGGGGTCGTCTGGGAAGTAACAGGCTTCTCTTCATGACAAGCGTCCTCTAATGCTTGTGGCCCCGCTCCTTGCTCTGGAAGCCTTCCGCCTCTTCGGGGCGGGGTTCTTCTACTTCGCCCACGCCGCCCTCACCGCTCTTGGGGCCTTGAGCCCCCTAGAGGCCAGCCTAGCCCTGGCCTTCCGCCTCCTGGCCGAGCCCCTCTTCGCCCTCTACGGGGGGCATCTGGCCGACCGGTGGCCTAGGGGAAGGCTCCTCCTCCTGGCCGCCTTGGGCCAGGGAGGGCTCACCCTGGCCCTCCTCCCCCTCCTCAGCGCCCCCTCTCCCCTCCCCCTCTACCTCTTGGGCTTCCTCTTCGCCTTCCTGGAGGCCCTGCGGATGGTGGCCGCCGGGGCCCTCCTCGCCGACCTCCTCCCCAAGGAGGCCCTGGCTCGGGCCCGGGGGCAGCTGGGGGCCTTCTATGCCGCTGCCGACGCCCTTTCCGATCTGGCCGCAGGTCTCCTCTTCACCCGAAGCCGCCCCTGGACCGTCGGCCTGGGAAGCGGGCTCCTCTTCCTCGCGGCCGGGCTCTACCGCGCCCTTCCCCTGCCCCCAAGATCCTCGGTGAGACCAGAGGGGGGAAGCCTCTTGGGCTTGCGCTTCCTTTGGGAAAGCCCCTCCCTCCGTCCTCTCCTGCTCCAGGAGGCCCTCCTGGGCCTGGCCTACGCCTTCTTCGCCGGCCTCCTGCCCTTTGTGGTTCTGCGGAGCCTGGGGGAGGTCTCCTGGATCCTGGGCCTCCTGGGCGCAGTCCAGAGCCTCGGGGGGGCCTTGGGAGGGCTCTTGGTAGGGGCGGTCCTGGGGCGGTTAGGAGAAGGAGGTACCCTGAGGCTCGCCCTGGGCCTCGCGGGGCTAGGCCTCCTGGGGACCGCCCTGCTTCCCCCCTGGCCCCTCCTCGCGGGTTTGACCTTTCTCCTGGGGGCTGGGGGCGCCCTCTTCGGCGCGGTGGCCGGGGCGGTGCGCCTGAGCCAGGCCCCCCCGGAGCTTCGGGGCCGGGTGGCGGGAGGCTTTCTCTTCCTGAGCGGAGCCCTGGCCCCCTTAGGCCCCCTCTTAGGCGGGGCCCTGGCGGGGGTGGCCCTCCCCCTTCCCTTCCTCCTGGCCGGAGGGCTCCTCCTCGCCCTCGCCCCCTGGGCGGGAAGGGGGTGGCGGTGAAGGCAGGCTAGTACGGACACTTAAAGCCCCGGCCCCGGGGGCGGGCAGTGGGGGGCGAGGCATTGGGGAAGGACCCCAGAGCCCCCGAGGAGGGCGAGGAGAAGCCACAGGAACTGCATGTTTAAAGGCTACCCAGGCTTACGTAACCTCCGCGTAACGCCCTGGGGTCTTTATGAGAGTCTTCTGAGTTACGCGAGCGTTACCTTCCCCTTGCTACCTTAAGGCCAGCCTGAGGATGGCCGAGAGGGGTGAAAGGGCATGCAAGACGGGATGTTGCAGCTACTCGTGGTGAACCTCCATGAACCCGCCCAGGCACCAGCCCGGGGAGGGGCAGCCTATAAGCCGAGCCGCTTCAACCACTTCCACACCCTGCTCACGGGCGAGAAGCTCGCCTTCAACTCCCTCTCCGGTGGCCTGGCCGTCTTGGATTCAGAAGGATGGGCGCGCTACACGGCCCTGGTCAAGGGGGAGCCCTTGGACCCCAAGAACCCTGTAGACCAGGGGCTCGTGGAAGGCCGCTTCGTCGTTCCCGAGAACTTTGACGAGCTGGCCTACCTTAAGACCCTCCACCTGCGGCAGCGCTACACCACGGAGGCCTGGAGCCTAACGATCTGTCCCACCATAGACTGCAACTTCGGCTGCGACTACTGCTTCCAGCGGCACCGGGTGAGCCGCATGACCGAAGCGGTTCAGGCCAAGCTCCTGGAGGTCTTCGCTCAAAAAGCCCCCCGCCTCAGCAAGTTCTTCGTCACCTGGTTTGGCGGTGAGCCCACCCTGGCCTGGGATGTCGTCCAGAGGCTATCCCAGGGGTTCTTGGAGGTAGCCGAGAGGAACCGCGTGGAGTACAGCGCGAGCCTCACTACCAGGTGCCAAGAAACTTCCTGCTGCCATCCACATCTTTAGCGAGGTCTGCATGCTCTGGCCGCTTTGGAGCGAGTTCCTGCTCTCTTGGGCCCGAACCCGGCGTTACTGGTTCAACACGCTGGCAAACCTGGGGGGGAGCCTCCTCTACTTCTACGCAATCCTTTTGGGCTTTAGCCGGCTTACCCCCGAGGAGGCCCGCTTCTTGGACCCAGGCCCCCTGCTTCTGGTCTTCACGGCCTTCAACCTCACCTTGTTCACCTTCCAGTCCATCGCCTACACGGTCCAGGGCGAGGCGCAACTGGGGACCCTGGAACACATGGCCCTGGCCCGGGGAGGCCTCCTGCGCCAGCTCCTCCTTCGGGCCCTGGTGCAAAGCCTATTCGGGGTTCTCTGGAGCCTTTTGGTCCTCCTACCCTTGGCCTTGGCCTTCGGCGTGACCCTAGGCCCCCTGGCCCGCTGGCCTTTGGGGTTCTTGCCCCTTTTCCTGGCCGCCTTGGGCTTCGGCCTCCTCATGGGGGCCACTGCCTTGTACTTCAAGCAGGTGGACGAGTTTTTCACCATCGTCCAGTTCCTCTTCCTGCCCTACTTCTTTTATCTGGTCCGGTTTGAGCCCTGGATGGCCCACCTGCCCTTCGCCCCCGGGGTGCACCTCCTGCGGCTTAGCCTCTCAGGGGCGGAGGCGCCTTGGGGCCTGTTGGGCCTGGCCCTCTTTCAAGGGCTCCTCCTCTTCGCCCTGGGGCTTTGGGCCATGGCCTACATGTACCGCCTGGTGCGCAGGCGGGGTATATTGGGGAGGTTCTAGGAGGTGTGATGCTCTGCTGGCAACTCTGGAGCGAGTTTCTCCTGGAGTGGAACCTGACCAGGCGCTACTGGTTTGACACCCTGGCGGGGCTTTTGGCCTCCATCCTCTTCTTCTACTCCATGGTCCTCGGCCTGGAGAACCTGACCCCCGAGGGGCTGGCGAGCCTAGGTCTGGACCTGGGCCCCCTCCTCCTGGTCTTCGCCGCCTTCAACCTGGTGGTGGGCACCTTTCAGTCCATCGCCTATTCCGTCCAGTCCGAGGCCGCCTTAGGCACCCTGGAGCATCTGGGCCTGGCCCGGGGAGGGCTTCTCCGACAGCTCCTCCTGCGCGCCCTCGTACGGGGACTTCAGGGCATCACCACAAGCGCTCTTGTCCTCCTTCCCCTCGCCCTTCTCCTCGGGGTGCGGCTCGCCCCCGCCCCCTGGTGGCCTTTGAGCCTTTTGCTTCTCTACCTCGCCGCCCTAGGCTTCGCTCTGGGCATGGGGGCCCTCGCCCTTCACTTCAAGCGGGTGGAGGGCTTCTTCACCATCGTCCAGTTCCTTTTCCTGCCCTACTTCTTCTCCCTGGTTCGCTTCGCTCCCTGGATGACCCCCCTCCCCTTTGCCCCAGGGACGCAGCTCCTGAAGCTCGCCCTCACCGGGGAGGGGGCGTTCCCCGGGCTTCTCCTCCTCGCCTTCGTGCAGGCCCTCCTCTTTCTCGGGGCGGGGCTTTTCGCCATGGCCTGGGTCTACGCGGCGGTGCGGCGGAGGGGCCTATTAGGGAGGTACTGATGCGGCTTTTGGTGCAGAACGTCCACAAGCGCTTCGGCAAGCTGGAGGCCCTCAAGGGGGTGAGCCTGGAGCTTGGGGCCGGGGAGATCCTGGGCCTTTTGGGCCCCAACGGGGCGGGCAAGACCACCCTCATCAAGGTCGTCCTCGGCCTCCTCCTCCCCGACGCGGGAGAGGTGGTCCTGGAAGAGGGCGGGGCGCGGCGCAGGCCCCAGGGCCACGAGTTCGGCGTCCTCCTGGAGGGAAGCCGCAACCTCTACGTCAACCTGAGCCTCCTGGTGAACGCCCTCTACTTCGGGGGCATCCGGGGGCTTCCCCCAAAGGAAGTCCGCCCCCGGTTTGAGGCCTGGCTGGAGCGCTTCGGCCTAAAGGACCGCCTCCACGCCCCCCTCGCCTCCCTCTCCCGGGGCATGCAGCAGAAGGCGGCCTTGGCCCTGGCCCTGGCCCTCAAGCCCCGCTTCCTCCTCCTGGACGAGCCTACCCTGGGCCTGGACCCCGTGAGCCGGAGGGAGTTTGAGGGGATCCTCCTGGAGCTTAAGAAGGAGGGCTGGGGTATCCTCCTCACCTCCCACGACCTCGAGGTGGTGGAGCGGGTGAGCGACCGGGTGGCCTTCCTCCACCGGGGGGAGGTGCGGCGGCAGGGCCCCACCCGGGCCCTCCTCCGGGACTGGGCCGGGGAGGGGTACCGGGTGCGCCTCGCCGAGCCCAAGGCGGAGGCCCTCCTCAAGGCCCTGGGCCCCGGCTGGAGTGCGGAAGGCCCCGAGGTCCTCTTCTTCCTGGGGCCGTGGGAGGCGCTGCGGGAGGTCTTGGGAACCCTCCCCGTGGAAGTGTTGGAGGTCTCCCGGGGGACGCCGAGCCTCGAGGCCCTCTTCCTCCACCTCTTCGGGGAGGCCCGCCCTTCCCCCAGCGCATAACTTTGCGCTACCCTATCCCCATGCGCCTCCACCCCCGCACCGAGGCGGCCAAGGAGAGCATCTTCCCCAGGATGAGCCAGCTCGCCCAGCGCCTTGGGGCGGTAAACCTGGGCCAGGGCTTTCCCTCCAACCCTCCTCCGGCCTTTCTCCTCGAGGCGGTGCGGCGGGCCCTGGGCCGCTACGACCAGTACGCTCCCCCCGCCGGGTTTCCCCCCTTGCGGGAGGCCCTAGCCGAGGAGTTCGGGGTGGAGCCGGAGGCGGTGGTGGTGACCTCAGGGGCCACGGAGGCCCTCTATGTCCTCCTCCAGAGCTTGGTGGGGCCGGGGGAGGAGGTGGTGGTCCTGGAGCCCTTCTTTGACGTGTACCTGCCCGACGCTTTCCTGGCCGGGGCCGGGGTGCGGCTGGTGCGCCTTGGGCTTACCCAGGAGGGCTTCCGCCTGGACCTAAAGGCCCTGGAAGAGGCCATCACCCCGCGCACCCGGGCCCTCCTCCTCAACGCCCCCATGAACCCCACGGGCCTGGTGTTCGGCGAGGAGGAGCTAAGGGCCCTGGCAACCTTGGCCCAAAGGCACGACCTCTTCCTGGTTTCCGACGAGGTGTACGACGAGCTTTACTTTGGGCAGAGGCCAAGACGCCTGAGGGAGTTCGCTCCCGAGCGCACCTTTACCGTGGGGAGTGCGGGGAAGCGCCTCGAGGCCACGGGTTACCGGGTGGGCTGGATCGTGGGGCCCCAGGAGTTCATGCCCGCCCTGGCGGGGATGCGCCAGTGGACCAGCTTCTCCGCTCCAAGCCCCCTGCAGGCGGGGGTGGCGGAGGCCTTGAGGCTGGCCCGGAAAGAGGGGTTTTACGAGGCCTTGCGGGAAGGCTACCGGAAGAGGCGGGACCTGCTCCTTTCCGGGCTCAGGTCCATGGGCCTCAAGGCTTACGAGCCTGAGGGTACCTACTTCCTCATGGCCGAGCTTCCCGGCTTTGATGCCTTCCAGCTGGTGGAAGCAGCCAGGGTGGCCTTGATTCCCGCCAGCGCCTTCTACCGGGAAGACCCTCCTCCTGGGCTTTTCCGCTTTGCCTTCTGCAAGAGCGAGGAGGAGATCTCCCTGGCCCTGGACCGCCTGGCCGCCGTGGTAAACTCCCCTGCGTGAAACCCAAGGTAGTCCAGTACCTGGATAGAGGAGAGCTTCCCCTTAAGGAGGGGGAAGCCCTTGCCCTCTACCGGGCCATGCGCCGGGCCCGGTTTTTCGACGAGAAGGCCCTCCTTCTTCAGCGCCAGGGGCGGCTTGGGGTCTATGCCCCCTTTATGGGCCAGGAGGCGGCCCAGGTGGGGGTGGCCCTGGCCTTGGGGGAGAGGGACTGGGTGGTGCCCAGCTACCGGGAGTCCGCCCTGCTCCTGGCCCGGGGGCTTCCCATCCACGTCCTGATCCTTTACTGGCGGGCCCACCCCGCAGGCTGGCGCTTTCCCGAGGAGGTACGGGCGGTGAATCCCTATATCCCCATCGCCACCCAGATTCCCCAGGCGGTGGGTCTGGCCCTGGCGGGCCGGTACCGGGGGGAGGACTGGGTAGTGGCCACCTCCATCGGGGATGGCGGGACCAGCGAAGGGGATTTCCACGAGGGGCTTAACTTTGCCGCGGTTTTTGATGCCCCGGTCCTCTTCCTGGTGCAGAACAACGGCTACGCCATCAGCGTGCCCCGGAGCCGGCAAATGCGGGTGGACTTCATCGCCAGGAGGGCGGAGGGGTATGGGATTCCCGGGGTGGTGGTGGACGGCAACGACGCCGTGGCCGTTTACCTGGAGGCCAGGAAGGCGGTGGAACGGGCACGGAAGGGGGAGGGCCCCACCCTCCTCGAGGCCCTCACCTACCGCCTGGCCCCCCACACCACCTCCGACGACCCGAGCCGCTACCGCACGCGGGAGGAGGAGGAAGCCTGGCGCTCCAAGGATCCCATCCTGCGCCTCCGCAAGGCCCTGGAGGCGGCGGGGCTTTGGGATGGGGATGCGGAGGAGGTTCTTTTGAGGGAGCTGGAGGAGGAGTTTGCTCGGGAGCTGGCCTTGGCCGACCAGGCTCCCGAGCCCAGCCCTGAGAGGATTGTGGAGCACGTCTACAAGGAAATGGGTCCTGACCAGAAGCGGGCCTGGGAGGCCTTGAGGCAAGGGAAGCACGTGGAGGAGCTATGGTAGCGGAAAAGGCCAGGGTGCTGAACCTGGTCCAGGCCATCAACGAGGCCCTGGACCTGGCCTTGGCTCGGGACGAGCGGGTTTTGGTCTTCGGGGAGGACGTGGGACGGCTTGGGGGGGTGTTCCGGGTTACGGAGGGCCTCCAGGCCAAATACGGCGAGGGCCGGGTGTTCGATACCCCCCTGGCGGAAAGCGGCATCCTGGGCCTGGCCATTGGCCTCGCCATGGGAGGGATGCGACCTGTGGCGGAGATCCAGTTCGCTGGTTTTCTCTACCCAGCCCTGGACCAGATCCTTTCCCACCTGGGCCGCTGGCGCCATCGTTCCCGGGGGCGGGTGGGTCTCCCTGTGGTGGTGCGGGCTCCTTATGGGGGAGGGGTGCACACTCCCGAACAGCATGCGGACTCCCCTGAAGCCCTTCTGGCGCATGCCCCTGGGGTTAAGGTGGTGATTCCCTCGAGCCCTGAAAGGGCCAAAGGCCTCCTCCTCGCCGCCATAGAGGACGAGGACCCCGTCTTCTTCCTGGAGGCCATCAAGCTTTACCGGGGAGCCCGGGCCGCGGTGCCTGAGGGCTACTATACCCTCCCCTTGGGCAGGGCCCGGGTGGTGCGGGAAGGGAAGCATGCCACCCTGATCGGCTACGGGGGCATGGTGGAGGTGATGCTGGAGGCGGCGGAAGTAGCGGCTCGGGAGGGTGTGGAGGTCATGGTGGTGGACCTGGAAACCCTGGTCCCTTTGGACGAGGACACCCTTCTGGAAGCCGTTCGGGAAACCGGCCGGGCGGTGGTGGTCTACGAGGCCATGCGCACCGGAGGATTTGGGGCCGAGATCGCCGCCCGGATCGCCGAGGGGGCTATCGACCACCTCCAGGCTCCTGTGGTGCGGGTGGCGGGTTACGATGCCCCCTATCCTCCCTTCAGCGCCATCGAGCACCACTATCGCCCCAACGCTCGCCGGGTGCTGGCGGCCTTAAGGCGGGTGCTCACCTACTAGGGCGGTCCAGTTCAAGAGGCTTGGGCGCGGCTGGGGAGTCGACGAGCCAGGGGGGTAGTGCCCTTATTCGAGGGGAAACCGCGTGTCCTTTGGGGTGCACGCTCCACCCTTACATCCTATGTCTGGGATAAGTGTTCGGTTTTCCGCAAGCCAGCGGTACACCTTAGGCCCGAGGCCGGTTAACTTGAGGAGGGCAAGCGCAGGCAGGAAAGGCCAGAGGGGAGGAAGGAATTTGGCCAGCAAGACGAGGGCGTCGAAGCCTCGGGCAACCTCATGTTTCTCCCCTGCTTGCCATACCACGTGGATTTCTCGATCTAGGGCTTGGGATGTGAGGCCGAAGCCTTCGAAGCCTGAGTCTTTGCGGTACGAGGTAACCTGGCAGAGGCCAAGAAGGTCCAGGCGGA
>NZ_ATNI01000060.1:0-9038 GCF_000511705.1 Thermus sp. NMX2.A1 | reverse complement strand
AGTTTACCAAAAGAAAGCAAGGCCAGATGCCAGGACGCACCACTCCTTCCTGAATAGCCAAACAGGGGCCCTTTGGGTGCTTTCCCGTAGGGAAACACCTCGAGGGCCCCTGGGGGCTTCTATGGTGGAGGTGGGGGGAGTCGAACCCCCGTCCGAAAGTCCCTACGGCAGGCCTCTACGCGCGTAGTCCGCGTTTTGGGTGTCCTCCTGGCTTGGCCCGCGGACGGGCGGCCAGGAGCAAGCCCCGCTTAACTTCGCCTTGGGTTACGGGGCGTAGCCAAGGCTAGCCGGGTTTCTTGTCCCCGCTACCGTGAGCCCCCGGCAGGGCTACCGGGCGAGGTCGCGGTCATTAAGCCGCGAGAGCGTAAGCAGGCTTGTTGGCCTTTATTCTTTTGCGGGTTTTTACGAGGCCACCCGCACCTCGGCGCGCCACCTGCCCTCGGCGACCCCCGTCGAGACCGTTCACCCCCATGTGACTGGCCGGACTCGGACCGGCAACTTTGAGTGTAATAGGCTAAAGGGGTTGTAGTCAAGGGGGTTTTGGGTGTAAACTGAGCCCAGTGCTCCCAAGGGAGGGGGGTGGGTGTAAGCCCACCCTTCCTTTGTGAAGGGAGGTAGGGAGGTGCCTGTGGACCTTTGGCGGTTGGTGGAGGAAGCGGTGGAGCCTCTGGACCTCGAGGTCCTGGAGGTGAAGGAAGCCCCCGGGGAGGTCCTGGTCCGCCTGGAGCGAAAGGACGAAAGGCCCATCCGCGTGGCTGACCTGGAACGGGCCAGCCGGGCCATAGAGGCCGTCTTTGACCAGGAGGACCCCATTCCGGGAAGCTACCGCCTTCTGGTGGAATCTCCCGGCCCCAAGCGCCCCCTCTTTACCCGCCGCCACTTCGAGCGCTTCCAGGGTCTAAAGACCAAGGTGCCGGGGCCCGAGGGCTTCACCGGGCGCATCCTTCGGGTGGAAGGGGACGAGGTGGTCTTCCAGGTGGGCCAGGAGGAAAAGCGCCTGAGGATCGGCACCTTCCGCGCCAACCTTGCCGAGTGGCCCGAGGAGCCCAGGTAACAGCCGAGATTCAGGGAGGAGAGATGAACCGGGAATTCATAGACGCCATGCAGCAGCTGGCCTTGGAGCGGGGGGTCACCACCGAGGAGGTCCTCGAGGCCTTCAAGGAAGCCCTGCGCAAGGCCTACATCAAGCGGCAAAAGGGGTACCGCAAGGAAGAAATCGATGCGGGTAAGGGTCCGGAGGTGGACGTCTATATAGACCCCCAGACCGGGCGCATCGAGATGGTGGAGGTCCGCCGCGTGGTGGAGAAGGTGGAGGATCCAGACAAGGAAATCGCCCTCTCCGAGGCCCTCCAGTACGACCCCGAGGTCCAGGTGGGCGACGAGATGGAGTTCCCCATCGACCCCGAGGGCCTCTCCCGCATGGCCATCCAGGACCTGCGCCAGATCCTCACCCAGCGCCTCAAGGAGTCCGAGCGCAACCGCATCTACAACGAGTACAAGGACAAGGAGGGCCAGGTCCTCACCGGGGTGGTGACCCGGGTGGACAACCGCGGCAACGTCTTCGTGGAGCTGGGCCGGGGGGAGGCTTACCTCCCCAAGAGCGAGCAGATCCCCACGGAGCGCTACTACCCCGGGCAGCGCCTCAAGGTGTACCTAAAAAAGGTGGACCGATCCGCCAAAGGCCCTTCCCTGATCGTAAGCCGGGCCCACGAGAAGCTTCTGGAGCACCTCTTGAAGCAGGAGGTCCCCGAGATCGCCGAGGGCATCGTGGAGATCAAGGCCATCGCCCGCGAGCCCGGCCGCCGCAGCAAGGTGGCGGTGATGACCCACAACCCCAATGTGGACCCCATCGGGGCCTGCATCGGCCATAAGGGCCAGCGCATCCAGGCGGTTTCCGCCGAGCTGGGCCGGGAGAAGGTGGACATCATCCTCTGGGCCAAGGATCCCAAGGAGTTCATCCGCAACGCCCTCTCCCCCGCCCAGGTGGGTTCCATCGAGCTGGAACCCGATGGGCAGAAGGCCCGGGTCAAGGTGACCAAGGACCAACACTCCCTGGCCATCGGCACCGGGGGTCAGAACGTGCGCCTGGCCTCCAAGCTCACGGGTTACGAGATCCACTTTGAGGAGGCGGAGATCTCCGACCTGGACGAGGCCATTCGCAAGGCCGCCAAGGAAGAGGCGGAAACCACCAGCCGGGCGAAAGAGGAATTCGAGAAACTCTTCCGGGATCTTTCCGAGTAATGGCGAAGCATGTCCCCATCCGCATGTGCGTGGCGTGCCGCAAAAGGCGGCCCAAGGGGGAGCTTTTGCGGATCCTGCTCATGCCGGAGGGGTTTCGCCTGGACCCCACGGGGAAACTGCCGGGCAGGGGGGCTTATGTCTGCCCCGACAACCCGGAGTGCTGGACGGAAAAGAAGCTGAGGCGCTTTGCCGGGGCCCGGGCCAGAGCCTTGTCGGAAGCGCTTGTCACCCTTTTAGGAGGTACGGATGGCCAAAATACGCATCTACCAGCTGGCTAAAGAGCTGGGCATGACCAACGAGGAGCTCCTGGAGCTCCTGGACCAGATGGGGGTTGCCTACAAGTCCCACGCCTCTACCCTTTCCGAGGAGGACGCGGAGGCGGTGCGGGAGCTGGTAAAAGAGCAACGAGGCCTGCAGGAGAAGCTGGCGGAGGAGGAGCGCAGGAAAGCCCTGCCCCGAAGGCCTCCCGTGGTGGTGATCATGGGCCACGTGGACCACGGGAAGACCACCCTCCTGGACTACCTGCGGAAAAGTCGCATCGCCGAGAAGGAGGCGGGAGGCATTACCCAGCACGTGGGTGCCTTCGAGGTGAAGACCCCTCAGGGCACGGTGGTCTTCATCGACACCCCGGGGCACGAAGCCTTCACCACCATAAGGCAGCGGGGAGCCAAGGTGGCGGACATCGCCGTCATCGTCATCGCCGCCGACGACGGGATCATGCCCCAAACGGATGAGGCCATCGCCCACGCCAAGGCAGCCGGGGCCAAAATCGTCTTCGCCCTGAACAAAATGGACCTGCCCCAGGCCGACCCCGACCGGGTCAAGCGCCAGCTAATGGAGCGGGGCTTCGTGCCCGAGGAGTACGGCGGGGATGCCATCGTGGTGCCCATCAGCGCCAAAACGGGCCAAGGGGTGCAGGACCTTTTGGAGATGATCCTCCTCATCGCCGAGCTGGAGGACTACCGGGCCGACCCGAACGCCGAGCCTAAAGGGGTTATCCTCGAGTCCAAGCTGGACAAGCAGGCGGGCATTATCGCCAACATGCTGGTCCAGGAGGGGACCTTCCGGGTGGGGGACTACGTGGTGGCCGGAGAGGTGTACGGCCGCATCCGGGCCATGATGGACGCCGATGGCAACCAGCGCAAGGAAACGGGCCCGGGAAGCGCCGTGCAGGTTTTGGGCTTCCAGGAGCTTCCCCACGCCGGGGATGTGGTGGAGTGGGTACCGGATCTCGAAGCCGCCAAGGAGATCACCGAGGAGCGCAAAGAGGAGCGCAAGGCCCGCGAGGAAGCCGAGAAGGAGCGCCGCCCCAGGACCATGGCCGACCTGCTCCGGGCCCTGCAGGAGGAAGGGCAGAAGGAGGTTAACCTCATTCTCCGGGCGGATACCCAGGGCTCCCTGGAGGCCATCCAGCACATCCTGGCCAAGGAGAGCACCGAGGAGGTCAAGATCAACGTCCTCCTGGCCCAGGTGGGGGCCCCCACGGAGTCCGATGTCCTCCTGGCCCAGACGGCCAACGCCGCCATCCTGGCCTTTGGGGTGAACCCGCCCGGCTCGGTAAAGAAGAAGGCGGAGGAAAAAGGGGTCCTCCTCAAGACCTTCCGCATCATCTACGACCTCATCGACGAGGTCCGAGCCATGGTCAAGGGGCAAAAGGAGCCCATCTACAAGGAAGAGATCCTGGGCCGGGCCGAGGTGCGGGCCGTCTTCCGCCTGCCCGGGGGCAAACAGGTGGCGGGATGCATGGTCACCCAGGGCAAGGTGGTGCGTAGCGCCGAGGTAAGGGTTTTGCGCAAGGGCGAGGAAATCTGGAAGGGGAAAATGGCCAGCCTCAAGCGCTTCAAGGAGGACGTGCGGGAGGTGGCCCAGGGCTACGAGTGCGGCATCGGCCTCGAGGGGTTCGACGACTTCCAGGAAGGGGACATCATAGAGGTCTTCCAGATGGTGGAGGTACCGGCGTAGGAGGTTCCTTGCGCTGGATCCGGCGGTCTTTCTCCGGGGCGTGCCCTTCCTTGGGGCACTGGAAGATCCCAGGGAATGCTTGGGGAAGGTTAGGGCTGGCCCTGGCCATCCTGGCCCTGGTCCTCCAGGGCCTACCCCCTTTCCCTGCGGGAAAGGGAAAGGCGGAAGCCGGGCTTCACGCCAAGGGACCTGCCTGGGTCCTCAAGGAGGACCGCCAGGGAAACGGGCTTACCCCCCTGGCCCAGGCTCCCACCCGGCCTCCCCATTTTTCCCTCAAGCCCCAGAATAGGAAGGCCAAGCCACCGTCACTGGAAGCCTCTTCCCCGTCCCATCTTTACCTCCTCTATGGTCGCCTCCAGATGGATGGAGGCTAGGGCCCGGAACTCTTTCTTCTTGCGCTGGCGCAAGCTCAAAAGGCCATCCAGCGCAGTCTGAGGTTAGGCTCTGGTATACGGCTTTAAGCCCTTCTGCTAGCGAATCGGGCACCTGCGTGCCCCAAAAGGTGAAGAGTATGAACCGCAAGCTTCTCAACGGACTTCTCCTCCTGGGCCTTTTCCTCCTGGCCCTCCTCATGGTCTGGAAGCCCTGGGCCCCCGGGGAACCCAAGGTCAAGCTGGGACTTGACCTTAAAGGAGGTCTTCGCATTGTCCTCGAGGCCGCCGTGGAAAACCCCACCCCCGACGACCTGGAAAAGGCGCGCACCGTCTTGGAAAACCGCATCAACGCCCTGGGGGTGGCGGAACCCCTGATCCAGATCCAGGGACAAAAGCGCATCGTGGTGGAGTTGCCCGGCCTTTCCCAGGCGGACCAGGACCGGGCCCTTAAGCTCATCGGCCAGCGGGCGGTGCTGGAGTTCCGCATCCTCAAGGAAGGGGCCACCGGCACCACCGTGGCCCAGATCAACCAGGCCCTCAGGGAAAACCCCAGGCTTAAGCGGGAAGACCTGGAAAAGGACCTCATCAAGCCCGAGGACCTGGGCCCGGCCCTTCTCACGGGAGCGGACCTGGCCGACGCCCGGGCGGTTTTTGACCAGTTCGGCCGCCCCCAGGTGGCCCTCACCTTTACCCCGGAAGGGGCCAAGAAGTTTGAGGAGGTGACCCGGGCCAACGTGGGCAAGCAGCTGGCCATCGTCCTGGACGGCAAGGTCTACACCGCCCCCGTGATCCGTCAGGCCATCACCGGGGGCCAGGCGGTGATCGAGGGGCTATCGGGCCTCGAGGAGGCCAGCGAGATCGCCCTGGTGTTGCGTTCGGGGGCATTGCCCGTTCCCCTGGAAGTGGCGGAGATACGGGCCATCGGTCCCACCCTGGGTCAGGATGCCATCCAAGCCGGCATCCGCTCGGCCCTCATCGGCACCCTAGCCATCTTCCTCCTCATCTTCGCCTACTACGGCCCAAGCCTAGGTCTGGTGGCTTCCTTGGGCCTCATCTACACCTCCGTTCTTATCCTGGGGCTCCTTTCGGGCCTCGGGGCCACCCTGACCCTCCCCGGCATCGCCGGCTTGGTCCTCACCCTGGGGGCTGCGGTGGACGGGAACGTGCTTTCCTTCGAGCGCATCAAGGAGGAGCTCAGGGCCGGGAAGAAGTTCCGCCAGGCCATCCCCGAGGGTTTCAAACACTCCACCCTAACCATCCTGGACGTGAACGCCGCTCATTTGCTGGCGGCCGCCGCCCTTTACCAGTACGCCACCGGGCCCGTTCGGGGATTTGCAGTTGTTCTGGCCATCGGAGTGGTGGCCAGCGTCTTCTCCAACCTGGTTTTCAGCCGCTACCTTCTGGAGCGCATGGCCGAGCGCGGGGAGGTCCGCCCCCCCATGTGGCTGGTGGACCCCAGGTTCAACTTCATGGGCCCGGCCCGCTTCATCACCGTGGCCACCCTGCTCCTAGCCGTCCTGGCAGCGGGGGTGGTCTTTACCAAGGGCTTCAACTACTCCATCGACTTCACCGGGGGTACGGCGTACACCCTGCGCACGGGGCCCGAGGTGGGCGTGGACACCCTAAGGCGCTTCCTGGAAGCCAGGGGCTTCCCCGCCAAGGAAGCGGTCATCACCCAGGTGCAGGCTCCCACCGCCGATTTCCGGGAGTTTTCCCTTAAGCTCCCACCCCTTTCCGATGCCAAGCGTCTGGAGCTGGAGCGGCTCTTCACCGCGGAGCTAAAGGCCAGCGTCCTCACCTCGGAGACCGTGGGTCCGGCCATCGGTTCCGAACTTCGGCGCAATGCGGTGATGGCGGTCTTGGTGGGCCTTGGCCTAATCCTCCTCTACGTGGCCTTCCGCTTTGACTGGACCTTCGGGGTGGCCAGCGTCATCGCCGTGGCCCATGACGTGGCCATCGTGGCGGGGATGTACAGCCTCTTGGGCCTGGAGTTCTCCATCCCCACCATCGCCGCCCTCCTCACCATCGTGGGCTACTCCATCAACGACTCCATCGTGGTTTCAGACCGCATCCGGGAAAACCAGAAGCTCATGCGGGGCATCCCCTACCGGGAGATGGTGAACCGCTCCATCAACCAGACCCTCTCCCGCACGGTGATGACCAGCCTCACCACCCTCTTGCCCATCGTCGCCCTCCTCTTCCTGGGAGGAAGCGTCCTCAGGGACTTCTCCCTGGCCATCTTCGTGGGCATCTTCGTGGGCACTTACAGCTCCATCTACGTGGTGAGCGCCATGGTGGTGTTCTGGAAAGAGTTGCGGCAACGCCAGGCCAAGAAAGCCACATAGGGTCCTCGGAAGAGAACCCAGCGCCCACCCCCCGGGATCCCGGGGGGTGGGCCTTACGCCTTAAGACCCAGCTCCTCCAGGGCCCTCTGCCGAAGGCGGAGGGCCTCTTCCTGGGCGGGGGTGCCGCAAAGCCTCTTCAGGACCTTCTCATCCAGGGGATCCAGGCGCAAGGCCAAAAGCCAGTCCTCGAGCCTAGGGCTTTGCAAAAGCTCTCTCCGCCGCTCCTCCAGGTAGGCCCTGGAAACCTCATCCAGAAAAGGATGGTCCAGCCCCAGGAAGGGCGGGGCGGGGGTGCCTTGGGATCCTCCAGGTCCAGGTATAGCTCCGGCGCCTGGCGGAAGAGGCCATAGGGCTTCTGGCGCAGGAAGTAGGGCCTGGCCCCTCTGGGCCGGTCGGGCTCCAGGGCGTTGACCACCTCCCACCACAGCACCCTGAACTCCCCTGGGGAAACCGACAGGGCCTCGAGGAGATCCTCCTTTTCCCATTGGGCGGCCACCAGAAGGGCCAAAAGAAGCCGGGCCTTATCCCGGCGGAACCGCACAGGCCGTCCCTCCACCCGCACCTCAAATCCCCCGAGGACCCGTATCTCCACCCGCACCCCGGGATGGTAGGGAACGGGAAGGCGGCCAAGTCGCCAAAGGGCCCGGCGTACCCGGGCAACCGGGGGTGAGAAAAGCGTCCGGTGGGCCAGGAAGGGGTAAACCCGCAAAAGGTCTTCCCATCCATCCCCAAACGGGTAAGCCTCGGCCACAGCCTGAAGGAAAGGGTCCAAAAGGGGCAGGGTGGGCAAGGAAAAAACCTCGCCCCGCCGAAGCCAAGCCAACGCCACCATAAGGGTGAGGAAGCCTTCCACCCAAAGATCCCCGGCGGTCCGGGTCAGGCGGACCATTTCCCTGTAGGCCTCCTCATCCCCCAGGGCAGCCAGACCCCCCAGGGCTTCCACCTTAAGCCGCGCTGGACCCCCTTCCGCCATGGCCAAGGCGGCCTGGTAGGCCGCCTTGGCCTCCTCCAAGCGTTCCAAAACCAGAAGGGCATGCCCCCTCCTGGCCTGGGCCAGGCTCATGCCGAAAGGACTCCCCAGCACCTCAGCCTCCCAAAGCCCCCGCTCCGCCCACCGGAGGCCCTCCTCCGCATCCCCTGCCACGCACTCCAAAAGGGACCGGAGAAGGGTACTCTCCCGATGGTTCTGCGGCGGCCGGTGCAGGCCGGGGTCCCCGCTTTCCCTGAGGCGGGCCAGGGCCTCTTTGGGCCTCCCCTGCCTCAGGAGAAGCCTTGGCCCGGAGAACCCCAAGGCTTCCGCCTCCGCTACACGGCCCTCGTTGAGAAGGTTCTCCGCCAGGAGAAGCCTGGCTTCCTCGGGAAACAACCTCGAGGCCTCCTCCAGGTAAGGACGCCCTCGAGCCGGTTCCACGGTGTCCAGGAACAGCCGGGCCAGACCCAAGTAGGCCCGGGTCTCTCCCGCCCTAAGGGCCTTCTGGTAAGCGGCCTCCGCTTCCTGGTAGCGCCCAGCCTGGCGCAAGGCCTCAGCCTCCAACAGGTCGAGGGCGCGCCGCCCTTGGCGCAAGGCTTCCGGTAGGTGGGCCAAAAGGCGCAACACGCTGTAGGTGAAACCGCGCGCCAACCAGGAAAATCCCTCCTGCACCAGGAGATCCGCCACGTGGCCGAGCCTTCCCGCCTCCAGGAGGAACCCGGCTGCCCGGATCCCCTCCCCGCGGTCCAAGGCCTCCTCCGCCGCCTTGGTGAGGAGCCCCCGGGCTTCCGCCTCGGGAAGGAGGGTTTTCAGGGCACCACGCACCAGGGGATGGAACCAGAGCTTGCCCTCCCGCCTCTCCAGAAGCAGGTCCTCGGCATAGGGCAAGAGGGCTTGGCCTTCCGCCTCTGGGACCTCCCCCAAAAGGGCCAGCCTCGAGGCCTCCCGCAGAACTTCCTCGGGAAGGCCATAGGCCAGGTAAGCCAATAGCCCCTCGGCGGTTTCCAGCGCCAGCTCCGGCTTCAGGCCCCGGCGCATGGCCAACAGGACCACCCGTAAGCCCAGGGGCCACCCCCTCACCAGGGAAAGGGCTCGTTCCACTTCAAAGGCTGGAAGTTCCGGGGCCAGCGCCTTGGCAAGCTGGCA
>NZ_ATNI01000059.1:0-4503 GCF_000511705.1 Thermus sp. NMX2.A1 | reverse complement strand
ACGCCCCCCGGTGTCTGTCAGAATCTGCCGTTTCCTCCCTTTTACTTTCTTTGCCCCGTCGTTTCCCCGGGGCCCCTTTTTCCGTGGTCTTGACGGACTGGCTGTCTAGGACCAAGGCGCTGGGGGAAGCATACCTCCCTTCTCGTTCCCGGTCCCGGCGGGCCAGGGTTTGGACGGCTCTCTCCCATACCCCCTCCTTCTGCCACTTGCGGAAGTAGTGGTAGACCGTAGACCAGTGGGGCAGGTCATGGGGCATAGCCCGCCACTTGATGCCGTTTTCCAGGACGTAGAGTATGGCGTTCACTATTCCTTCGTGTGCTACTTGATCTGTCCCCCCAGGGTGTGAAAAAAGAGGGGGTGCTATGCCACACGACCGTGAGCACCCCCTCTACCATCTTGACGCAGAGACCCTCATCGTGGCTACCTACATTTGGGTGGATGACGAACTCAAAGCCCTCGTCGCTCAAGGTTTCAAGCTCCCCAAAAAGCAAAAGCACCAAAAGGCCACCCTGGCCGAACTCCTGGCCCTCGCCATCTTCCTCCTCCGCAAGATGTTCCCCTACGGGGAAGCAGCCAGGGCCAGGACCTCGCCAAAGGCTACCTCGCGGCCAAGACTACCCTGAAGGCTTACTTCCCCTCCCTCCCCCACCTCTCCCGTTTCTACCAGATCCGCAAGATGTTCCCCTAGACGGGGAAGCATCCAGAAGGCTCATGGGCTGCTGGCCCACCTCGCCTTAAAGCTCTCCGGGGGACAAGGCCTGCTCCAGGTGGTAGACCTCAAGCCCATCCCCCTGGCCCACGGCCACCGTATCCACGGCCTCTCTCTTCCTGAGGCCGCGGTGGGGGTGGGTCCCCTGGGAGCCTTTGGCGGGTACGTCCTTGTGCCGGTGATGAACGAGCGGGGCCTCTTCTTTCGTTGGACTCTTCTTCCCGGGAATGCCCGGGAGACCTGGGCAGGGGAGCTTCTGGAGGGTTTACCCGCGGTCCTTGGTGACCGGGGTTTTCGCTGGGTCCAGGGGGTCAAGACACCTTCCTACCGGCTTAGGGGAGGAAAGGTGGTGGAGACGGGGTGGAGAGAGTGGGTCACGCGTCAGCGTAGCTTGTTGGGGAGGGTACGCAACTGGATCGAGACCCGGTTTAGCGTGATGGTACGCTCTTTGGGGCTTCACCGGATAGAGGTTCGGTCCTACTGGGGTCTAGTGGCCCGGGTGAACCTCATCCTGCTGGTCCACAACCTCATCCGTAGCCGGGTGCTCTTGAAAATGGCTAGGGGGGAGCTATGAGGTAGCACACGAAGGAATCGCAACTTGACTCTCCTGCTCCCATGAGCGGAGGAGACCAACGAAATTCATAGGAGAGGGACCAGAAACCTGGTCAGTCCGCCTTGGGGAACGCATTCCATATCTCGATCATTACCGGGTTTCTTTTCTTAGGAACCGCCCTGCTCTTATGACGGCTTCTTACGCTCCCTTGGCCAGCTGGTTTCGTCCACCACGCTTAAAGGAAGCTTTCCGGGATTGTACAGGCCGCCAGCGGGTTTCGTGAGCCAGTAGACCTGCGCCAGAACTTCCTCCAGGGGGACATCTCCCTGGACCACTTCCACCCGCAACGCCCGCGGCCAGCCAGGGTTTCCGCTGTGAGTGTGCAGGTACGCCACCTCAGGAAGGGGGCGGAAGTAGGACCTAAGGGGAAGCTCCTTCATGGAAAAGCGCAGGTGGCTTTCCTGGATCCAGATCACGGGCCTCTTAGTCCAGGCTTGCACCTGCTTCAAGTACTTTCTCTCGCCCCGGTAATGGACCAGGGTATTAGGGGGAAGCTCTTCCTCCTTTCCAGGGAAACCCGGTCCTTCGTCCACGGGCTGTCCCCCTGGCTCCAGGAGCCGCCAAGAGATGTTGTTTTTCCCCTTGCGCAGACCAAGGACATACCAGGAAAACCCTTCGATCTTAAAGGGTAGGGCCCCTGCCCGAACCGCGAGGTGGTAGGCGAAGCTACTAGCCTCCGCCCTTGCTAGCAAGGTATCCGGGTTAACCACCTGTACCCTTTGCACCTTTAGGTCCCGGCGAATCTTCTTCTTCAAAGCGTCCAAAGCAAGCTGCTTCACACTTTCAGGTGCTAGGATGACCGCAACATCCACCCCATTCCTCTTTGATCCCCCCTCCAAAACCTCCCCGGTTGGGGCGTACTTGACAGGGGGCCGGACCGGTTCGAGGTCAAGGCCCCACTTTCTCCACGTGGCAATCAGGCTGGGAACATTCCACATGGCCGCTAGCACATGCTTCTCATTCTTGGCGTTTTGTAGCCTTTCCCGATCCACAAAGTGGTAAAGGAGAAGCTCCCGTGTGGAGAGCTCGTGGGGGGTTTCCTCCACGAACGTGCGCTTATTTACGTGGTATTCTCCTTCCCCCCGTGTCCGTATATGGATGTGGTTACCAGTGTGCCCCGCTGGTTTCGAGTTCTTCTTCACCACCTTATCTTCCGGGAAGGCCAGTAGCACCCGAACCCTCTGAGGTCCAAGGAAAGCCAACCGGTTCACCTCTTTGGCCTCCAGCCCCACGCCCCGGGCCATCCGGAGACGCCCTGCACTCACCCGCTCCAGGGGCAAGGGCAGGGTGAGGGGGCTCGGATCAAGGAAGTCGGCAAAGTGAGATGCATGCTTAAGCAAATCATTGAATCGGAACTGGTTTCCGGCGAACGTGTCCTTGGAAAGGCGGCGAGCACCACGACCCTGGGCGGCGGGGGCCTCGAGGGCCGCCTGGTGCGCAGGGTGCAGGAGAAGCCTGGCCCGAGGGGGAGCCTCTGTCAAAGGGAGCTCCTTACGGGCCTCCAGGTCTAGGGCTCCAAGAGGCTGTTCCGGGGCCAGACTTTGGAAGTATTCAAGAAGCCCATTGGGTATCCTTTCGATGCCATCCTTGGTTAGCACCCGGTGTTCCATGTCCACCAGGGCAAAGAACCCCTGCTCCAGACGCACCACCTCCACTCGGAAGACGGGGTGGCTTGCCAGGACCAGGGGATGGCCCTTAAAGGGTCCCTCAGCCACCACCCCCTCAGCCGCCATATGGGTCTGCGGGTCCAGCCATTCTGGACCAACACGCACATATTCCAGGGCCAACAGCCTCTGGTTCAGGTGGCTATTTAGCGCCTGCGTTTGCTCTTGAGGATTCCTTGGTCGCTCCACCCCAACCAGGGGAAAAGGAAGCTTGGGAGCTTCCAAACCGTAGACCCAGACTTCCTTGCCTTTTGCAAAGGCATACCAACCCGTGTCCCGCAAATCATCGCGGATCTTCAAGGGCTCGGGCGTACGGAAGCGGAAGATCCTGAGGGCCTCGAGGTCCACCCGTAGGGGGAAAAGATTTACCTGGAGAGGTTTTTCTTGACCCTGCGCACTCACAGGGTCATGCTAACAGCCCCAGAGGGGAATTCGTGTTCAGCGGACAACCTCCCGCTTCACCGAGAAGCTCAACACCCCCGTCCAGGGCTCGGAGGCGGATGGGCTGAAGCTGGCCCTGGGCCTTCTCTACGAACGCCGTCATGAGGTCCCGGGGGCTTTCCCGGTCCTTGCGGTCCACGACGAGGTGGTGGTAGAGGCCCCCGCGGAGAAGGCTGAGGGGGCCCTAGCCTGGGTGCGCCAGATCATGGTGGAGGCCATGGAAAGGGTTATGGCCTGTGCCCGGCTTCCCGTGCCCGTGGAGGTGGAGGCCGGGGTGTACGAGGCCTGGGGGTTCACACCCTGGAAACAGCAGAGTGTATGACCGACGAGCAACTAGAGCAGGCAGCTCGAATGAGGTGGTTCCCTTGAGGTCCCTACCCCAAATGGGTCACCCCTGGAACCTGGCATGTTCACCCGCAAATGTTGCGAAGGAGGCCCTGGTCTACCCCGATGGCCAGCCCCACGCGGAACCCCCCATGAACAGGGGGCCGGAAGACCTCTTCCCCAGGTTGTTGGAGGCCTGCCCTTTCCGTGTGGTGGAAGCCTCCCTGGGTGAGCGGCACGGGGACACGGATGGGCGGGTGATCCGGGTGAATCGGGACCTGCCCCCAGGAGAGAAGGCGGCCACCCTGCTTCACGAATGGGCGCACGCTCTGCTGCACTTTGACGAAGCGGGCAGGGGGCTTCCCCGTGGGGTGAAGGAGCTCGAGGCCGAGGCGGTGGCCTATGTGGTGGGCACCAGGCTGGGCCTGGAGATGGTGGGGGCCAGGGACTACATCCTGAGCTGGGCGGGAAGGGAAGCCCAGGACCTTCTCAGGGAAGTCCTTCCCCGGCTGTACCGGGCGGTGGAAGCCATCCTGGGGCAGGTGGAGGTGGGGAAGCCCAATTGCCCCTACCCCTGCCTCCGGGTGAAGAGAGAGGCAAGGCAGGGAAATGGCTATCTCAGCCGGGGGAAGCATCTCGTCCAACTAAGGACCAGGGTACCCGACCTGGGGTGCAAAGGGAAGCTGTCGCAATCCCCTTTCGGGGAAGCATCTCTTGCAACACATCGACGACATGTTGGACACACTTCATCT
>NZ_ATNI01000058.1:0-13601 GCF_000511705.1 Thermus sp. NMX2.A1 | reverse complement strand
GGATAAGAAGCCTAACGAAATCCTGGTCTTCTATCTCCAGGCAAAAGGCTTGTGGTGAAGAATCGCGGTAGACGCGAATCCGCCCATAGAGAAAGGAGGAAAAAGCTCTGACCAAGGTTGTGGGCTTCAACGCAAAGGTTTTGCCCTCAACTTCTAGGGTCTGCGGGCCTAAACGCTTCTCCTTCAGGACCAGGCCGAGGGTCATTCCCAGCATGGGGTAAGCCCAGGGTTCCCAAGCTTTTGGAAAGCGCCTGCCTCGCTTCCATGCGGTAGCCCGCCAAGCGTCTAGGAGCTCCACCGCTTCCTTGGCACTCGGGCTTGCCCGAATGGAAAGCCAGGTGTCCAGGCTCATGGGATGGGCAAAACGCCCGAGGTATTCCCAGGCTTCTTCGCTTACCCGGGGAGCGGCGGCCTCGAGGGCCTCAAAGGGTTCTGGGTACTCCCAGGCTACCGCTCCCAAAAGGGCTTTGCGCCCGTTCCAGGGCTCTTCCTTCTGGTCTACCAGGTACAGGGTGAGCACTTCCTTCCACCACCTTCAGAATATCCTTCAAAGTCCGCCTCTTTCCTCTCCGTCCTCGAGTTAGCGAATGGTTCGCTTATGGGGCGGATACGGGCGGAACGAACCCTCACTTTACCAAGTGGAAGTGTCCTTTTTTATGGGCAAATCGGAAGGTGGCGGAGTGGAGAGGACCTAGGGGTAAGCTCCTCATAATCGTGGTGTCGTGGGTTCGAGTCCCACCGCCGCCACCAGCATCGGGATGCGAGGCTTAACCCCCCGGTAACGTGGCCGGGGGGTGTGGCCTTTTGGGGGGCTCGAGGCTGAGGAATCCAGGGACCGAGGTTGGCCTTGAGGGCCTCGAGGTTGCTACACTGGAAACCACGGGGCCCGGGATCCCCCCGGCTGCCCCAGGAGGTTTATGCGCGCCCACATCATTACCTTCGGATGCCAGATGAACGAGTACGACTCCCACCTGGTGGCCAGCGAGCTGGTGAGCCTGGGTTGGGAGCTGGTGGATTCGGTGGAGGAGGCGGACTTCGTCCTGGTGAACACCTGTGCGGTCCGCGGGAAGCCCGTGGAGAAGGTGCGCTCCCTTCTAGGCCAGCTTCGGAAGGAGAAGGATAGGCGAGGGCTCCTCATCGGGCTCATGGGCTGCCTGGCCCAGCTGGACGAGGGTCAGCAAATGGCCCGGAAGTTTGGGGTGGATGTTCTCCTGGGCCCCGGGGCCCTCACCTCCTTGCCCGAGGCCTTGAAGGGTAACCAGCGCTTCTGGGACCTCACCTTCAAGGACGATCTTTTGGACTACATCCCCCCGCCTCCCAGGGGAGCGCTTTCCGCCCACGTGACCATCATCCGGGGGTGCAACCACCACTGCACCTACTGCATCGTCCCCACCACCCGGGGCCCTGAGGTTTCCCGCCACCCGGACCTGATCCTGAAGGAGATCGAAACCCTGAAGAAGGCCGGGGTGGTGGAGGTGACCCTCCTCGGGCAGAACGTGAATTCCTACGGCAAGGACCAGCCGGGCTTCCCCTCCTTCGCCGAACTCCTGAGGATGGTGGGGCAGATGGGCATCCCCAGGGTGCGCTTCCTCACCAGCCACCCGGTGAACTTCACCGACGACATCATCGAGGCCATTGCCGAAACCCCTGCCATCACCCGTTACATCCACCTGCCGGTGCAGTCTGGCTCGGACCGGGTGCTTAGGCGCATGGCCCGGGAGTACCGGCGGGCGCAGTACCTGGAAAGAATCGGGAGGATCCGCGAGATTCTGCCGGATGCCGTGCTTTCCACGGACATCATCGTGGGCTTCCCCGGGGAGACGGAGGAGGACTTCCAAGAAACCCTCTCCCTCTACGACGAGGTGGGCTACGACCAGGCCTACATGTTCATCTACTCTCCTCGGCCCGGTACCCCCGCCTACAAGCACTTCCAGGACCTGCCCCGCGAGGTGAAGGTGGAAAGGCTCCAGCGTCTCATTGAAAAGCAGAAGGAGTGGAGCTACCGCCGCAACCTGGAGTGGGTGGGGAAGACCGTGGAGGTTTTGGTGCGGGGGGTGGCCAAGGAGGAAGGGTACGTGCAGGGGCACGACCGCGGGAACCATCCGGTGCTGGTTCCCGCCCACCAGGCTCCCACCCCGGGGCTCTACCAGGTGAAGATCAAGCAGGCCACCCCGCACCTGCTCTTTGGGGAGGTGGTAGGGGCCAGGGAGCCTGCGCCCATCCCCTTGCCCGTGGCCTGAGGAGGCGGCATGCGCCAGCACTTCCTCCCCTTTAGCGGGGCCTTGGCCCTTTTCCTTCTCGTTTATGCGGCCTCCCGCTTCGCCCTTTGGGGGCTTGTCCTGGCAGCCTTTCTTGCCTATCTTCTGTATCTGGGCCTACTCCGCTGGCAGGGAAGGCTTTTGGCCAAGGGGCCTTCGCGGGTAGCCTTGGAGCGCCTGGCCATGAGGGAAGCCTGGCGGAAGGGGGGGTTCTTGAGTCCGAAGGATCTTGGAGCTTTCCTCCCCCAGGACGAAGCAGAACGCCTCCTAGAGGGCCTGGCGGCCAGGGGTTTGTGCCGGAGGGAGGGGGAGGGCTTTCGCTTCTGACCCCCCGCAGGGGATGAGGAAGGTGGAGGAAGCCGAGGCGGTAGTCCTGGGAGCCGGGGTGGCGGGGCTTACCGCCGCCTGGCTTCTCAAGGAAAGGGGCCTGAGGGTGCGGGTGGTGGCCCAGGGCCTGGGGGGGGCAAGCCGGGTGCCTGTGGCTCTGGTGAACCCTTTGCGGGGGAAGCGCTTTACCCTGGCGAGAAAGGGAGAGGAGGCCCTCGAGGCGGCCCTTCGCTTTTACAGCCGCTTCGTGCCCCTGCACCTGGGCGTCTATCGCCCGGTGCCGGAAGGGGAGAGGGAGAAGGTGGCCTCTCGGCTTGGCGGGCTGAAGCACACCTGGGACCAAGGGGGTGTCTTGCTGGAAGAAGCTTTCTGGCTGGAGCCCAGGCCCCTTTTGCAGAAGCTCTCGGAGGGGGTTGGCGTTCTCAGGTCCCGGGTTCTGGCCTGGGAGCCTCCCTACCTCTTCCTGGAAGGAGGAGGGCGGATAAGGGGGGACGTGCTGGTTTACGCAGGGGGTGGGCAGGGAGCCCATCTTTTGGGCCTGGAGGGGCGGCACATCCCGGGGCTGGTCCTCCTCCTGCTGGATTACTTCCCCCGGGCCATCAGCTACCGGGTCTACCTGGCGGGAAGCGCCCTAGGGGGAAGCTACCTCCCCCATCGTTCTGATCCGGAGGCTCCCCCTCCCACGGAAGGGGAGGTGGAATGGCTTCTAAGGGGTGCGGAAGACCTTCTGGGCTACCGCCCTTCGGTGGCCTCCGCATGGCGGGGAGTGCGCTTCCGGCTGGACCCCTCTCTTCCGCCTGGGGGTGTGGACCTTCCCTACCTGTTTCCCGTGGAAGGTGGCTTTGCCCTTACGGGCTTTGGCTCCACGGGTTTTCTCTACGCCCCCTGGCTGGGGGAAAGGCTTCTTGAGGCCTTAGGATGGTAGGCGTGTACTCGGGAGCGGTGATCGCCGGGGGGCTTTCCCGCAGGTTTGGGGAGGATAAGGCCCTTTACCCCTATCGGGGAAAGCCCCTGATCCAGTGGGTTTTGGATAGCCTCCAGGAGGCGGGGGAGCGGTTCATCGTGACCAACAGGCCCTATCCTGGCTTTGGCGTGCCCGTGTATCCCGACCTGCTTCCGGGGGCGGATAGCCTTTCCGGCCTGCACTCCGCCCTCTTTCACGCCCGCTACCCCTGGGTGGCGGTGGCGGCCACGGACTTGCCCTTTCTGAGGCCGGAATACTGGGCCTTTCTTTATGAGCACGCCCTGGCCTCCCCTTACCCGGTGGTGGTGGCCTACAACCCGGAAGGCCACCTCGAGCCCCTCATGGCCTTCTACCACCAGGACTGCCTTCCCCAGGTGGAGTTGCAGATCCGGGAAGGGGATTTCCTCCTGAGGCGGGTGATGGAGGTGTTGGGAGCCACCTATATCCCAGCGGAGGAGGTGGTGGTGCGCTTCGGCGCCCAGGTCTTCCTGAACGCCAACCGCAAGGAGGAGCTTCCCTAAGCCCCTGCTCCTGGCTGGGGTCTTTCCGTGGGGGCCACGGGGGGTGGGCTAGGAGGCAGGAGGAGGAGCCTGAGCACCTCTCCCACCTCCTCCACGAAGGTGATCTCCAGGTCCTTGAGGATTTCCTCCGGAACCTCCTTGAGCTCGGGTTCATTCTCCTTGGGCAGGACCACGCGGAAGATGCCCGCTTGGTGGGCGGCCAGGAGTTTTTCCTTCACCCCGCCGATGGCCAGGACCTTGCCCCTGAGGGTGATCTCCCCGGTCATAGCGATGTCCATGCGCACGGGGCGCCCCGTGAGGGCACTGGCCAGGGCTGTGGCCATGGTGATGCCGGCGGAGGGACCATCCTTGGGAGTGGCTCCTTCGGGAACATGGACGTGAAGGTCGTATTCCTTGTGGAAACCCTCAGGCAGGCCCCACTCCTCCCGGTGGGCCCGGAGGTAGGTGAGGGCGGCGTGGGCCGATTCCTTCATCACCTCCCCCAGGTTGCCGGTGAGGTTCACCTTGCCTGTCCCGGGTACGGCCACGGCCTCAATGGTGAGAAGGGCACCGCCATAGGGCGTCCAGGCCAGACCCTGAGCCACCCCCACCTGGGGGGCCTTCTCCGCCCGGTCCGGGCGGTACTTGGGCACGCCCAGGTAGGCCTCGAGGTCCTGGGCGTCCACCACCCGCACGCCCTCCCAGGGGCTTTCCAGGTAGTCCTTGGCTGCCTTACGGGCCACCTTGGAAAGCTCCCGGTCCAGGTTCCGCACCCCTGCCTCCCGGGTGTACTCCTGCACGATGCGCTCTATGGCCCGGTCGGTGATCTCCAGTTTGCCCTCGATGCCCGCTTCCTTCACCTGGAAGGGCCAGCGGAAGTGACGGGCGATGGCCCGCTTCTCCGGGAGGGTGTAGCCTGGGATTTCGATGACCTCCATCCGGTCCAGAAGGGGCTTGGGAATGGTGCTTAGGGTGTTGGCGGTGGTGATGAAGAAGACCTTGGAGAGATCGTAGGGAACATCCAGGTAATGGTCGGTGAAGGTGTGGTTCTGCTCGGGGTCCAGGACCTCCAGAAGAGCCGAGGCTGGGTCCCCCCGCCAATCGGAGGAGAGCTTGTCGATCTCGTCCAGCAGGAAGACGGGGTTTACCACCCCCACCTGCTTCATCCCCTGGATGATCTTCCCGGGAAGCGCTCCGATATAGGTGCGCCGGTGGCCCCGGATCTCCGCCTCGTCCCGCACGCCACCTAAAGAGATGCGGTGGAACTTGCGGTTCATGCTTCGGGCGATGCTCTTGCCCAAGGAGGTCTTGCCTACCCCGGGAGGCCCCACGAAGCAAAGGATGGGAGCGTGGCCCTTGACCTCCTTCTCCTTGGTAAGCTGGCGCACCGCAAGATACTCCAGGATGCGCTCCTTTACATCCTTGAGGCCATAGTGGTCCTCGTCCAGGACCCGCTTGGTGACGGAGATGTCCAGGACCTCCGGGTCAGCCTCAGTCCAGGGAACATCCAAAAGCCAGTCCAGATAGGTCCGGCTCACCGTGGCCTCGGGAGAGCCGGGTTGCATGCGCTCCAGGCGCTTAAGCTCCTTGAGGGCCTTTTCCTTGACCCCCTCGGGCATGCCCTTTTTCTCAATCCGCTCCCGGAGCTCCTCGATCTCAGAGAGGAAATCCTCCCCACCCCCGAGCTCCTTCTGGATGGCCTTCATCTGCTCCCGGAGGTAGTACTCCCGTTGATTCTGGTCCATCTGCTCCTTGACCCGGGCGGCGATCTTCTTGTCCAGCTCAAAGCGCTCCAGGTCGCGAAGAAGCAGGGCCAGGACCTTTTTAAGCCTTTCCTCCACCTCCGGGGTTTCCAGGATTTCCTGCTTTTCCTCGAGGTTCCAGGTGGCGTGGTGGGTGACCAGGTCCGCCAGGATGGCGGGGTCCAGGGTGCTCTTGACTGCTTCCTGCTGGTAGCGGTCCAGGCGCAGGGTTTTGTGGTTTTGCAGGTAGCGTTCAAAGGCCTCCTGCACCTCGTTCACCAGGACCCGGGCGAGGCTTGGGTCCTGCAGGGGAGGCTCGGACAACACCTCTCCCACGGCCCTCAGGTAGGGGGCGGCCACATAGGAAACCAGGCGGGCCCGGTTCCTGGCCTCCACCATCACCTGCAGGGTGCCATCGGGGAGGCGCATGGCCTGCTTGACCACCGCCAGGGTGCCCACCGCGAAGAGGTCCTCAGGGGTGGGGTCGTCCACCTCGGGGTCCTTCTGGGTGACCAGGAAGATGTAACGATCGGCGTTAAGGGCCTCCTCCACCGCCCTTTTGCTCTTGGGGCGGCCCACGTCCACCCCGGTGGTGGTGTGGGGGAGGATCACGGTGTTCCTCAGGGGAAGTACGGGAAGTTCCAGGCGCAAGACGTCCTTCATCTAGCCCTATCATAGCGCCGGCAGGGGCAAAGAAAAAACCCGGGGGCACAAAGGCCCCCGGGAGTGGGTTTGCTTGTTCAAAAGCCCACCGTTACCGTGGCCTTGAGGTTCTTGAGGATAAAGGTCACCATACTGGAGGGCAGGTCCTGGACCTCGAGGCCCAGCCAGAACTGGCCCTGGGCGATGCCCTGGGTGAGGTTGGCCCCTTTTAGGGCAAGGAAGGTGCTATAGCTGCTTTGGAACTGGGCTTCGCCAGTGTTCTCGTCGGCAGGTCCGATGGGGCAGGCATACGCTTGGAGAACAGGGATGTAAGAGCAGCTGCTGTCTAGACGGGGATCGCTGAGTCGCACGTAAAAGCTTAGTGTCGTGTCCAGGGTCTGGCTGGCCTCGAGGGTCCCGGTGAGCACCACGCTCTTGGGCGCTACAGGAGGCGGGTTAAATCTGGTGGCTTCCTTAGGGTAGAGGATCCGGCCTTGGGTGTTCGGCAGAGCCTGCGCTTGGAATCTTTGTTCAGGGATATCCACGGTAACGGTGAAAGAGCAGGCAGCCAGGGTTAGAAGAAGGCTTCCCAGTAGCCACAAGAGGGGGCGCTTCATGGCGGAGATTTTATCCTTCCTCCTTGAGCGGTCGTCAAGATACCATGGACCCGTATGCACCGCCTGCTCTTCGCCCTGGACCCGGAGGAAGCCCACGAGCTCACCTTAAGGCTTCTTTCCTTCTGGTCGGAACGAGGGCCCCTGCTGGAGGTTCCTGCGAAGCTTCTTAGGGTGGAGGACTCGAGGATCGAGGTGGAGGCCTTTGGGCTTCACTTCCCCAATCCCTTGGGCCTGGCGGCGGGGATGGATAAGGATGCCCGGGCCTTGGGCGCCTGGTGGGCCTTGGGCTTCGGCTTCACCGAGGTGGGTACCCTCACCCCCAGGCCCCAGGAAGGGAACCCCAGACCCCGGCTTTTTCGGCTGGTGGAGGACCATGCCCTTATCAACCGCATGGGTTTCAACAACCAAGGGGCCGAGGAGGCGGCCAGGAGGCTTAAGCGCTTCCGGGAAAGGGGCCTTCGCTTCCCCGTGGGGGTGAACCTGGGCAAGAACCGGGATACCCCCTTGGAAGGGGCGGCGGAGGATTACCTAAGGGCCCTGCAGGTCCTGGAGCCTTATGGGGACTATTTCGTCCTCAACGTGAGTTCCCCCAACACCCCGGGGCTACGCACCCTGCAGGAAGGTCCCTTTTTGGATGAGCTTCTTTCCCGGCTCCGCCCCGCCACCCGAAAGCCCCTTCTCCTTAAGATGGCCCCGGACCTCACCTTTGAAGCCCTGGACCAGGCAGTGGAGCTTTGCTTGAAGCATGGCCTCGAGGGCCTGGTGGCGGTGAACACCACCCTGGAGCGCCCAAACCTCAAAAGCCCCCTGGCCAAGGAAGCTGGGGGGCTTTCGGGGAGGCCCTTGAAGGAACGGGCCCTAGAGGTGCTGCGGCATCTTTCGGGGGTGGAGGGCCTCACCCTGGTGAGCGTGGGAGGGGTGGAGGGTCCTGAGGATATCTGGGAGCGCCTGAAGCTAGGAGCCAGGTTGGTCCAGGTCTACACGGGCTTCGTCTACGGGGGCCCCCTTTTCTCCCGCCGGGTGTTGAAGGGCCTGCTGAAGCTTATGGAGGCGGAGGGGGTGAGAAGCCTGAAGGAGCTTTGGGTCCCTAGACGGTGAGGGTGCAACCGCAAAGTGGATGCCAGGGCACGAGGAGTCCTCTTTGGGGCGGATGCTTTGGCGAATGCGGTCCACGGCCTTCTGGTGCCGGTAGGTGGGCTGGGCTTCCCAAAGGGGAAGCCCCCCCACCCATTCCAGACTTAGGCCCAGTTAATCGGCTTCCAGGAGCTTTTTCAGCACGCTCTTATTCTAACGCCTGGTACACCACCCGCCCTTCCACCAGGGTGAGGACCGGCCACCCCCCTAAGACCCATCCTGCCCAGGGGGAAAACCGGGCCTTGGAGGCGAAGTTCCTGGGCTCCACGGGGCGCTCCTTGGGGTCCAGGAGGACAAGGCTGGCCTCGGCTCCCTCCTCCAGATGGATGGGCTTCAGGCCCAGGATGCTTCGGGGACCGTCGGTGAAGAGCTCCACCAGGCGCTTCAGAGGGAAGCCCCGCTTCAGGTGAAGCTCGGTGTATAGAAGGGGAAAGGCCACCTCGAGGCTCGGAATCCCAAAGGGAGCCCTTAAGAGGTCCATTTCCTTTTCCGCCTGGGTGTGGGGGGCGTGGTCGGTGGCGATGGCGTCCAGGGTGCCATCCAGAAGCCCTTCTATAAGGGCTTCCAGATCCTCTTGGGTGCGGAGGGGTGGGGCCACCTTGAGGATGGGGTCAAAGGACTTTAGGGCCTCCTCGGTGAGGGTGAGGTGGTGGGGGGTGGCCTCGGCGGTGACGGGAAGGCCGGCCCTCTTGGCCTCCTGCACCAGCTCCAGGCCCCGTTTGGTGGAGAGGTGCTGGATGTGGAGGTGGGGTTTCTTTTGGCTTCGGCGTACGGCGTAGCGCAGGACCTCGAGGTCCCGGGCGATCCGGGCGGCTTCCGCCTCCTTCGGGTTTCCTGGAAGGCCCAAAAGGTCGGCCAGGGGGCCATCGTTCATGACTCCACCCCGGCGCAAGGAGGCATCCTCCGCGTGCACCGCCACGGGGAGGCCGAAGGCGGAAGCCTGCAGAAGCCCTGCCGCCAAGATTCCAGCATCCTCGTTGGTGTGGCCGTCGTCGGTGAGGAGGGAGGCACCGGCCTCCTTAAGGAGGCCGGCTTCCGTGAGGGCCTTTCCCTCTTGGCCCTGGGTCAGGGCGGCCGCGGGGTGGAGCCGGGCAAGCCCCAGGGCCTGGGCCTTTTTCTTAAGGGCCCGCACGGCCTCCGGGGTGTCCACGGGAGGTGTGGTGTTGGGCATGGAGACCAGGTCCGTGTACCCTCCCCTTACGGCGGCCAAAAGCCCGGTGGCAAGCTCCTCCTTTACCTCCTGCCCGGGTTCCCTAAGGTGGGCGTGGAGGTCCAAAAAGCCGGGGGCCAGGAAGAGACCCGTTCCGTCAATGACCGTTTCCGCCTCCCCGCCATCAAGGCTCAGGATTTTGCCTTCCCCGATAAGCACATCCGCCGGACCCCTTTCCCCCAGGGCATCCACCAGCTTGACGTTTTTAATGAGCAACATACCGTGCCTCCTGTAGCCCTACCGCTTCCTCCCCACCAGGAGGTGGTAGAGCACCGCCATGCGCACCGCCACCCCGTTCCGCACCTGGCGGTTCACCAGGCTTCTTTCCGAGTCCGCCAGGGTGCCTTCCAGCTCAATGTCCCGGTTCATGGGGCCAGGGTGGAGGAGGAAAGCCCCTGGTTTGGCCTTCTTCAGACGCGCTTCCGTTACCTGGTAATGGGCAATATAGTCCTGCAGGTGGATGAGGCCGGCTTCCATGCGCTCCTTCTGGAGCCTCAGCACCATAACCGCATCCGCTTCCGCCAAAGCCTCGTCCAGGTGAGGGGTGAGCCTGGCTCCGGGAAGGCTTTGGGGGAGAAGGGTGGGGGGGCCTGCCACCCACACCTCAGCCCCGAGAAGAGGGAGAAGCTCCACGTTGGAGCGGGCCACCCGGGAGTGAAGGATATCCCCCACGATGGCGATCTTCCTGCCCTCCAGGGTTCCCAGGGCCTCCAGGAGGGTGTAGGCGTCCAGAAGAGCCTGGGTGGGATGGGCCCGGCGGCCATCCCCCCCGTTCACCACCACTCCCTTTACCCAGCGGGTGGCCTGGTGGGGAACCCCGGCGCTGTCGGCGCGGATGATGTAGGCATCTATGCCCATGGCCTCGAGGGTGAGCAGAGTGTCCTTGTAGCTTTCCCCCTTTTGCAGGCTGCTGGCCTGGGCGGCGAAGGACACCACATCCGCGGACATGCGCCTGGCTGCCAGTTCAAAGGAGATGCGGGTGCGGGTGGAGGGCTCAAAGAACACCGTGGCCACGGTGAAGCCCTGGAGGGCCGGCACCTTCTTCACCGGCCTTTCCAGCACCTCGGCCATCACCCTAGCGGTGTCCAGGATGTTTTCCACCTGGCCTCGAGTCCAGCCCTGGAAATCCAGGAGGTGCCTCATGCTTCCTCCCTTTCCCAAAGCTCCACCCGGTCCTCCCCGTCCACTTCCTCCACCTTCACCTTCACCACCTCGTTTTTGGCCGTGGGGACGTTCTTGCCCACGAAGTCGGCCCGGATGGGGAGTTCCCTGTGCCCCCGGTCCACCAGAACTGCCAGGTAGATGCGCCTGGGACGGCCTAGGTCCATGAGGGCATCCAAGGCTGCCCTGGCGGTGCGCCCTGTGTAGAGCACATCGTCCACCAGGACCAGGGCCTTGCCCGTGATGTCAAAGGGAATCCGGGTCTGGCGCACCTGGGGCCGGATCCCGATCTCGGAAAGGTCATCCCGGTAGAGGGTGATGTCCAGCATTCCCACCGGTACCTCCTTCCCCTCAAACTCCCGGATGTAGCGGGCGATGCGTTCGGCTAAGGGAATGCCCCGGGTGTGGATGCCCACAAGGGCCAAGCCCTCCACCCCCTTGTTGGCCTCCACGATCTCGTGGGCGATGCGGTGTAGAGCCCGCCGCATCTCCTCGGCGTTCAGGAGCTCCGCCTTAAAGCGCACAAAGCACCTCCAAAAAGAAGCGGAGGCCGAAGCCCCCGCCTGGCTTTTTCCAATGGCCGTCCTTATATCGTTTCATCTCTCCTCCTTTCCGGCCTCACGGGACCGGTTTAAAGGCCGACCTTACCTTACCTCCTGTCCCCAGGTGGTGCAAGAGCCCAATCCGCCTAGGGTTCATCCTAGGCGGAAGGTTGGAAGCATGGGATCGGAGTTCAGGCTGCCCGGGGTTTTTCCCGCGCCACGCTTAGGGCCAGGATACCCACCAGGACGCCCACGATAAGGGCGTTCCACATAGCGTTTCCCATGCCGCTAAACCCCAGGATCCAGGGGGAGAGGATGAGCCAGATGCCCAGGACCACGTTCACCCACTCCTCCCACATGGGGCCACCCCGGAGGTGCATGAGGGCCATAAGCCCCACCACTACCCCCACGATGACCGCGTTCCACATGGCGGCGGGGGTGCCGCTAAAGCCCAAAAGCCACGGGGAAAGGATGAGCCAGACGCCAAGGACAAGATTGGCCCAATCCTGCCAGCGTTGCATTTGCCCACCTCCTTTCTTCTTTACGGTAGTCCACCTTGGCCTCGAGGAATAGTGCAAAAGGTCACCGTTTCCTTCCGGAGGGATGGAGGTACCGCCAGGAAGTCCATAAGAGCACCATGGCGAAGACCAAGCGCAGGGTGGCCTCGGGTAGAAAGTGGGCGGCTTCGCCTCCCAAAAAGGTGCCCAAGAGTACCCCAGGTACCAGGCCAGGGGCCAGGAGGGTATCCACGTTGCCCAGGCGGTGGTGGGTATAGGCTCCCACCAGGCTGGCGGGTACCATGGCGAGGAGGCTCGTGCCCTGGGCAGTGTGCTGGTCCATGCCCAAGACCAGGACCATGGCCGGAACCATGATGGTCCCTCCCCCCACCCCCATCATGCCCGAGAGGAAGCCGGTGAGGCCTCCCGCCAGGAGAAGGGTGAGATCCTCCCAAACCTCGCCCCGCACCAGGCCCACGGGGGCCAGGTAGGGTTTCAGGAGAAGCAGAAGGGAAACAAAAAGGAGGAAAAACCCAAAGGCCCGCTTGAGGTCCTTTTCCGCCAGGCTGTGGGCGTAGCGGGCCCCTAGGCGGGCGGTGAGGATGGCGGTAGCCGCCAAAAACAAGGCGGCCTTGAGGCTCAAGGACCCCTGGAGCCCGTAGGTGAGGGCTCCCATGAGCCCGGTGAAGAAGACCGCCACCAGGCTGGTGCCGTGGGCCTTGTGCTGGGAAAGCCTGAGAATCCCCACCATCAGGGGGATCATCACCGTGCCTCCCCCAAGCCCCACGAGCCCCCCAAAGCCCCCACCGAGAAGGCCGATGACGAAGCTCATGGGGCTCATACTACCGGGTTTGGTGGCTCCCTGCCCTCCAGGGCAAAGAGGAGGTTCTCCACCGCTATCTCCGCCATGC
This sequence comes from Thermus sp. NMX2.A1, assembly GCF_000511705.1. Taxonomy (NCBI): domain Bacteria; kingdom Thermotogati; phylum Deinococcota; class Deinococci; order Thermales; family Thermaceae; genus Thermus; species Thermus sp. NMX2.A1. Next base: position 1,096 of record NZ_ATNI01000058.1, on the reverse strand, counting down.
GTTCCCGGGTTCGCCTTCCTGCCGAGCCAATGTGGGGGGTGATGACGGCGTTGGGAAGGGTGTAAAGGGGATGCCCTGGGGGCAGGGGCTCGGGATCGGTGACGTCCAGGCCAGCTCCGAAAAGATGCCCCTTTAGGGCCTCCACCAGGGCTTCCGTGTCCACGAGGCCTCCCCGGGCGGTGTTGATCAGGATGCTTCCCGGCCTCATGGCGAAAAGCCTTTCCCGGTTCATGAGGCGGTGGGTTTCGGGGGTCAAGGGGGTGTGAAGGCTCACGATGTCGGATGTGGCCAGGAGTTCCTCCAGGGAAAGGTGAGGGTAGGGGAGGGGCTTTGGAGCACGGCTCGTATAGACCACCTTCATCCCGAAGGCCTCGGCCCTTTGGGCCACCGCCTGGCCGATACGGCCCATGCCCACGATGCCCAGGGTGGCGCCCTGGAGGTCCAGCCCCAGGAGGAGTTCGGGATGCCAGGCCCGCCAAAGGCCCCTTCGGGCGTAGTCCACTCCCTCCACCACCCGCCTGGCCACCGCCAGGAGAAGGGCCAAGGTGAGGTCAGCGGTAGCCTCAGTGAGCACCCCGGGGGTGTGGGTCACGCGGATGCCCCGGGCTTTGGCCGCCTCGAGGTCCACGTGATCCACTCCCACGCTGTAACAGGCGATGACCTTAAGGCCTGGGGCGCGGTCCATGACCTCGGCGTCGATCCGGTCCTCCACGGTGGGGATGAGGCCTATGGCTCCCTCCACCCTCTTGAGGAGATCTTCCCGGGGAAGGAAAAGCCCTTCGTGGACCTCCACCTGGTAACCTGCTTCCCGTAAACGGTCCAAGGCCTTTCCCGGAAGGCTGCGGGTTACAAGGATTTTTCCCTTGGGCATCAGGGCACCACCTCGAGCTCAGGGAAGGCAAGCCGGTAAGGCCTGGGGTCAAAGGTGGCCAAGCGTAGGCCGTGGAAAAGGGCATGGGAACCAATAAGGAAGTCGGCTAGGATGCGGCGGGGCAAGCGGGCTTTTCGCCTCTTTTGAGCGTAAAGGCCAAAGCGCTCGCCGGCCAGTTCCCAGACCGGAAGGGGCATCCCATCTTGCAGGCGGATACTGAACTGG
>NZ_ATNI01000057.1:0-59396 GCF_000511705.1 Thermus sp. NMX2.A1 | reverse complement strand
CTTTGAGGCTTACGTATTCGAGAAGATGAGCAAAACCAAGCTTCCCGGGCTGAGCATCGCCGTGGTAAAGGAGGGTGAGGTGATCTACACCCGGGGTTTCGGCTTCAGGAACCTGGAGAGCGCTGCCCCGATGACACCCCAAACGAGGGTGGGTATCGGGTCCGTTACCAAATCCTTCACCGCCCTCGCCGTCATGATGCTGTCCGAGGAAGGCAAGCTCCGCCTCCAAGATCCCATCGAAGCGTTCCTCCCCCTTCGCCTGCAGCCGTTTGGCCAGCCGGTCCAAATCTGGCACCTTCTCACGCATTCCTCAGGCATCCCCGCAACCGCTTACGCTGAGGCTCTCATCTACCACACCGTGGGCGAGGAGGCAACCTGGGTTCCCATGGGTTCCTTCGGTGACCTGAAGGCTTTTCTCGAGGGTGCGGAACCCTGGGCGGTGGCCAGACCAGGACAACGGTTCTTCTACCTTAACGAGGGTTATCGACTACTTGGCCACATCATCGAGGCTGTTTCCGGAAAAACCTACGAGGAATTCATTGAAGAACGTATTCTAAAACCCCTGGGTATGAAGCGGACCACCCTTCGTCAGAGAGACGTTGCCAGCGACCCAGACTGGGCAACGCCCTACCTGCTTGACGGGAATGGGAAGCACCTTCCCTCAAGGTTCCCTTTCGGGGTATTTGCCGATGGAGGCTTGATCAGCACCACCCTAGATCTATGCCGTTATCTACAGCTCTACCTTCACCGGGGTGAAAGCAACGGGGAGCAGTTGGTGTCATCCCAAAGCCTAGAACAGATGGAAACCCCACATATTTCCCGCCCCTCATCCCTCCTTGCCGACGAGGGCTATGGCCTCGGCTGGAGTATTCACCCGGACTTCCTCGGCCACAAGCTGGTTTCCCATGAAGGATCGGTTTTGGTGCACACGGCGTTTTTGGGCTACATTCCCGACCTCGAAATCGGCGTCGCCGTATTGGCCAACGCAAGCGGGCATCCCCTGGTGCAAATCGGTATGGTAGCGCTCGCAGGAGTTCTGGGTAAGAACCCGGAGGCCTTGCCCTTTGTCCAGAATCAAAAACTGTTTAGCCAGATCGCCGGCCGCTACGAAACCTTCAAGGGCACCATGCAGCTACGGGCCAGCTTTCAAGGCGACGTCCTTTTTTTGGAATCGCACGGGCAACTTCTCAAAGGCAGCGTCCCCTTCCTGCCCGAGGAACTCACCGACCGCTACGCACGTTTTTCCACGGCTCAGCGCGGCCGCAAGGTCCGGGCGGAGTTCTTCATCGAAGGCGAAGACGTTACCCTCATCTACGAGCCCTACAAGCTGGTCAGGACAGGGGCTTGAAGGCGGAGGGAACCCCGAACCCGGTCTTCCTCTAGGATCCCTCTTCAACCTAAGATTTATACTTTCCCTATGGCCCTCGTTCCCCCCTGCTTCATCACCGAGATCGTGGAGAAGGACCTGCGGGAAGGGAAGTACAAGAAGCTCCTTACCCGCTTTCCTCCGGAGCCCAACGGCTATTTGCACATCGGGCATGCCCGGAGCATCGTGCTGAACTTCGGCCTGGCCCTGGACTATGGAGGCGAGTGCAACCTGCGCTACGACGACACCAACCCGGAAACGGAAAAGGAGGAGTACGCCCGGGCCATAGAGGAGGACGTGCGCTGGCTGGGCTTCACCCCCGATAGGGTCCTCTACGCCTCCGACTACTTTGAAACCATGTACCAGTGCGCCCTCGAGCTGATCCGGGAGGGCAAGGCCTACGTGGACGACCTCTCGGAAGAGGAGATGAGCGAGCTCAGGGCCCAGGGAAAGCCAAGCCCCTACCGGAACCGGAGTGTGGAGGAAAACCTGGAACTCTTTGAAAGGATGCGCCGGGGGGAGTTCCCCACGGGGAGCCGGGTCCTAAGGGCCAAGATCGACCCTGCCCATCCCAACTTCAAGCTCCGGGACCCCGTGCTCTACCGCATCGTCCACGCCCCCCACTACCATGCGGGGGACCGCTGGGTGATCTATCCCCTCTACGACTACGCCCATCCCCTGGAGGACTTCATCGAAGGTGTCAGCCACTCCCTTTGCACCCTGGAGTTCGAGAACAACCGGGCCATCTACGACTGGGTGATCGAGAACCTGAAGGGGAAGTGCGGCCTGCCCCTCTCCCCCAGGCCCTACCAGTACGAGTTCGCCCGCCTGGACCTCACCCACACAGTGCTCTCCAAGCGGAAGCTCATCAAGCTGGTGGAGGGGGGCTTCGTCTCGGGCTGGGACGACCCCAGGCTTCCCACCTTAAGGGCCCTAAGGCGGCGGGGGGTGCGCCCCGAGGCCATCAGGGAGTTCGTGCGGCGCACCGGCATCTCCCGCAACGAGGCCCGCATCGAGATGGAGCTCTTTGAGGAGGTGGTGCGGGACGATCTGAACCCCATCGCCCCCAGGGTCTTGGGGGTTTTGGAACCCCTAAGGGTGGTCCTCACCAACTACCAGGGGGAGGAGTGGCTCGAAGCCCCCTACTGGCCCCGGGACATCGGCAAGGAAGGGAATAGACCCCTACCCTTCTCCCAGGAGATTTACATAGAGCGGTCCGACTTCAGCCTCAATCCCCCCAAGGGCTGGAAGCGCCTCGCCCCGGGGCAAAGGGTACGCCTGCGGCACGCCTACGTGATGGAGCTGGAAGACGTGGTGGAGGAAAACGGCGAGGTGAAGCTTCTTAAGGCCCGCATCGTTCCCGGCACCCTGGGGGCCAACCCCGAGGACGGCATCAAGCCCAAAGGGGTCATCCACTGGGTTTCCGCCCGGCACGCCCTGCCCGTGGAGTTCAGGCTTTACGACAGGCTATTCCTGACCGAGGACCCCGAGGAGGGTGGGGATTTCCTGAAGAACCTGAACCCAAGGGCCCTCGAGGTCAAGCAGGGCTTCATCGAACCCAGCGTGGCCCAGGATCCACCGGACACCCGCTACCAGCTGGAGAGGCTGGGCTACTTCTGGCAGGACCCGGTGGACTCCCGCCCAGGGCGGCTGGTGATGAACCGCATCGTGCCCCTCAAGGAGGGCTACCGGCCTCAGTAGGGGGGCTAAAGCCCCACGCTAACCCCCACCGCTCCCCCTACCCCGAAGCCCATGTTCGGAACCAGGTAAAGGGTGGGGTGCACCTCCACGTACACCCCGAGAAGCGGCAGGGGCAGGTTCAGCCAGGTGCCCAAGACCGCCCGTAGGCCCGCATGGCCCCGGGCATCCTGGGGCAGGGTAAGGGCCGGCCCTGTGCCATAAAACCCCCCAAGGCCCAGGTAGAGGTCGGTGAGGGGAAGCTTAAGAAGCAGGTCCACCCCACCTCCCATAGCCTCGAGGCCCACGCCCCCATACACCCGCCCATCCAGCAGGAGGGGCACCAGGGGAAAGCGCAACCCCCCCTGCACTCCAAAGGGGCTTCCCCCGCTCACCTCAGCCCGCTGGGCCAGACCCAAGGCCAAAACCACCACAATCGCCGCAAGCCACCTACGCATGCCGAACCTCCTCCAAAAGCGCTTCCACCCGGGCCATCCGGGCTCGGTGGGCCCCGGGTTCGTAATCCACCAGGACCCCATCCACCTTGAGCATCCCCAGGGCCCTGAGGAAGGCCTCCTTCAAGGCCCGGGTCTCTAGGGCGCTTACCCGCATCCCTAGCTCAGGATGCCGGGCCAGGAAGCCCTGGGCCAGGGCCTCGGAGGTCCAGATGCCGGAAAGCCTCTGCCCCAAGACCTCCAAAACCACGTGCTCCCCAGGCTCTCCCTCCAGGATGTACCAGGGCCCCGAGAGATCCATCCCCCGGCATAATACCCCTCGTGAGGCTGGACCGCTACCTGGTGGAAAGGGGCCTGGCGGAAAGCCGGGAGAAGGCCCAAAGGCTTATCCAATCCGGCCAGGTCAAGGTAGCCGGGCAGGTGGTGACCAAGCCCGCCCACAGGGTGCCGGAAGGAGCCCAGGTGGAGGTCCTCTCCCCGGAACGGTACGTGAGCCGGGGGGCCTACAAGCTCCTGGGTGCCCTCGAGGCCTTCTCCCTAGAGGTGAAGGGCAAGGTGGCCGCGGACATCGGGGCCAGCACCGGCGGGTTCACCCAGGTGCTCCTGGAAAGGGGTGCCAGGCGGGTCTATGCGGTGGACGTGGGCAGGGATCAGCTCCACCCCCGCCTAAGGGAGGATTCCCGGGTGGTGAGCCTCGAGGAGCAGGACGCCAGGAGCCTCCTTCTTCCCGAGCCCGTGGACCTGGTGGTGATGGACGTGTCCTTCATCTCCTCCACCCTGCTTCTTTCCAAGGTAAAGGAGCTCCTTAGGCCGGGAGGTGAGGCCCTCATCCTGGTGAAGCCCCAGTTTGAGCTGGGCCCCGGGGTGCACAAGGGAGTGGTGCGGGACGAGGCCCTGCGGCAAAAGGCCCTGGCCCGGGTGCGGGAGAAGGCCCGGGAGCTGGGCTTTCAGGTGCTGGGGGAAAGGGAAAGCCCCTTGCCGGGGAAGGAGGGAAACCGGGAGTTCTGGCTCTGGCTTAAGGTCCCTTAAGCCATTCCTCCGCGATCTGCACAGCGTTTAAGGCGGCTCCCTTTAAGAGCTGGTCCCCCACCACGAAAAAGTCAAGGCCGTTGTCAAAGGCCAGGCTCTGACGGATCCTCCCCACCTCCACATTCCACTTGCCGCTGGCCGTGAGGGGCATGGGGTAGCGCTTGGCCTGGGGCTCGTCCACCACCTCCACCCCGGGGGCCTGGGCCAGCACCTCCCGGGCCGCCTCCGGGGAGACGGGCCTTTCAAACTCCACGCTCACCGCCTCAGCATGGGCCCTCAAGGTGGGCACCCGGACCGCGGTAGCGCTGATGCGGATGGAGCTATCCCCGAAAATCTTGTGGGTCTCCCACACCACCTTCATCTCCTCGCGGGTGTAGCCGTTTTCCTGGAAGGCATCTATGTGGGGGATGACGTTGAAGGGTAGGGGGTGGGCGAAGACCTCGGCCACGGGGGTTTCCCCATGCAGCTGGCGGTGAGTTTCCCTGAGGAGTTCCTCCATCCCCTTGGCCCCGGCCCCGCTGGCCGCCTGGTAAGTGGCCACGATGACCCGCTTCGCCCGAAAGGCCCGGTGCAGGGGCCAAAGGGCCATGGCCAGGATGGCCGTGGTGCAGTTGGGGTTGGCGATGATGCCCTGGTGCTGGAAGATTCGCTCCCGGTTCACCTCCGGCACCACCAGGGGCACATGGGGCTCGTAGCGCCAGGCGCTGGAGTTGTCGATCACCAGGGCTCCCCCTTGGGCCCAAACGGGGGCCAGGGCCTTGGAAAGGGACCCTCCGGCGCTGGCCAGCACCAGGTCCACGGGCAGAGGCCCCTCGGGAAGGGGCTCCACCGGAATGGCTTCCCCCCTGAAGGCCATGGTCTTGCCCGCAGAGCGGGGGGAAGCGTATAGCCTAAGTTCACTCAAGGGAAAGTTTCTGGCCTCGAGGACCTTCAGCATCTCCTGCCCCACGGCCCCCGTGGCCCCTACCACGGCTACCCTCACCTTCTCTCCTCCTTGCTGGCTACCCAGAAGCCCACCATGCTCTCGCCTCCCAGACCTTCTTCACCCAAAGGGCTACCCCAGCACCTTGGCCCGCAGAAGGGCTGGACCCCGCAGGGGAAGGACCTCGTCCTCCTTTAGATCCAGCAAAGCCAAGGTGTTTCCCTCATGGTCCACAAACTCGACCATGTAGCCACCCTTGGGATAGACCAGGACCACCGTACCCACATCCCCCGCCTCGAGGCCCACTTCCCTGTGGTCGCGCTTAAGAACCACCAGATCGTGCTCGCGGATCATTTCTCCCTCCACGGGTAGGCGGTCACCAAGCGAAAGGTATCCTCTCCCTCCCCACGATACCAAACGCTTTGCAGGAGAACCGGACCCGTGGGGCAGACCAAAGGGCCCCTTAGGATCAAGACCTCCCCATCCCCGTATAGCCCCGGGCGCCTTTGGACTTCCTGAGCCGCCTGGGTATGCGCCAAAAGCGCGGCCTCCAGCACCTCCGGTGCATCCACGGGAAAACCCCTGGACAGAAAAAACCGCGCCTTGCTCCCCCCTTCCGGATGCCTAGGGTTAAGCAGGTACTCCGTCAGCTTGGACCGGGGCACGAGAAAACCCATTCCTGCCGGTGCCCTCCCCTACCACCTGAGCTTCTCCCGCAAAAACCCCTCCAGCTCGTCCACGTGAAGTCGGATCTGCTCCATGGTGTCCCGGTCCCGCACGGTGACCGTGTCCTTGAGCCGGGTGGTCCCATCCTTGCTCTGCCCGATGGTGTCGTAGTCCACGGTGATGGCGAAGGGGGTGCCCACCTCGTCGTGGCGGCGGTAGGCTTTGCCGATGTTGCCGGTGTCCTCGTAGAGGATCCGGCCCAACCCCAGGGCCTGGAGCCGGGCCTTCAAGCGCTTGGCGTACTCGGTGATCTCCGGGCGGTTCTTGACCAGGGGGATGACCGCCACCTTGATGGGGGCGAGCTGGGGCTTAAGCTTTAGGACGATGCGTTCCTCCCCATTCGGGAGCTCCTCCCGGGTGAAGGCCTCCGACAGGAGGGCCAAGACCCCCCGGTCCACCCCGGCCGAGGGCTCGATCACGTAGGGGACAAACCACTTGCCGGTATCGGGATCGCGGTAAGCCAGGCGGGCGGTGGAGTGCTCGTTTTTAAGCACCCGGGCGGTGATGCCAAGCTCCTCCTGGTCCTTGGTGTGGCTTCCCAGGTCAAAGTCCGTGCGGTTGGCGATCCCCTCCAGCTCCTCGAGGCCATGGGGAAAGCGGTAGAGGATGTCCACCGTGGCCTTGGCGTAGTGGGCCAGCTCCTCGGGGGGCTGCTCGTAGGGGACCAGGTTATCTCGGCTTAGCCCCATTTCCTGCCACCACCGAAGCCTCTCCTCCACCCAGTAACGGTGCCAGTACTCGTCCTCCCCCGGGCGGACGAAGTACTCGATCTCCATCTGCTCGAACTCCCGCACCCGGAAGATGAAGTTCCTGGGGGTGATCTCGTTGCGGAAGGCCTTGCCGATCTGGGCGATGCCGAAGGGAAGCTTCCGGCTCGTGCTGTCCAGGACGTTCTTGAAGTTGACGAAGATGCCCTGGGCGGTCTCCGGGCGCAAGTAGGCCAGGGAAGCCTCGTCCTCCACCGGGCCCACGTAGGTCTTGAACATCATGTTGAAGTAACGGGGTGGGGTCCAGTCCCCGGGCTCAGCGGTGGCGGGATCCAGCACCCCGGCTGCGGTCATGGCCCCCCCAGCCCTTTCCGGGGCCTGCATCATGGCCTGGACCAGGGCATGAAGATTGCCCTCCTCCACCTCCATGGCCCGGTAGAGCCTCCCCAGCACCTCTTCCGGCTGCTCCTTGAGGAGGTGATCCAGGCGGTAGCGCTTCTTGGTGATGCGGTTATCCACCATGGGATCGGCAAAGGTGGCCTCGTGGCCGGAATAGTACAGGACCAAGCGGTGGGTGAGGACGCTGGCATCCAACCCCTCCATGTCGTCCCGCTCGTAGACGTTCCTTCGCCACCAGGCCTGCTTCAGGTTGTTCTTGAGCTCCACCCCCAAAGGACCGTAGTCGTAGGTCCCCTGGAGGCCCCCGTAGATCTCGGAGCCCTGAAAGATAAACCCCCTGCGTTTGCAAAGCGCCACCAGTTCGTCAAGGCTGCTCGCCGGCATCGTCCCTCCCGAAAGGGGGCTTGGCCCCCGGTTAGAGGGCATCTTACCGGATGCCGGGCCCTTTTTGCTCCTAGAAGCCCCGGCCAAGAGCCTTCCCCAAGGCCAAGGTAATCCCAGGCGCAAACCCCCGCCGCGGCCTCCTTTAGGCTAGAATGTGGGAAGAGGGGAGCATGAACAGGTACGACGATCGCGCCAGGCTGGTTTTCCACTACGCAAGGGAGGAGGGGAGCCGCTTAGGCCACTCCATGATCGGCCCAGAGCACCTCCTCCTGGGCCTGATGCGCGAGGGGGGTACAGCGGCCCGCATCCTCCAGGAGTACGGGGCAAGCCTCGAGGCCATGCGCCGCATGGTGGAGGAGCTGGTGGGCCGCGGCGAGGGGAGCCGCACCGGAGAACCCCCTGCCATTACGCCCAGGGCCAGGCGGGTCATGGAGCTGGCCAGCGCCGAGGCCCGCAACATGGGGGCCCCGGTGATCGGCACCGAGCACATCCTCCTGGGCATCATCCGAGAGGGTGACGGGATCGCCTACCGCATCCTCTCCCACTTCGCCAAGGATGTGGACGCCATTCGCTGGCGTATCCTCTCCATGGCCGAGGGCCGGGAACGGGAAAAGCCGGTGAACACGCCCTTCCTGGATGAGTATGGCCGCGACCTCACCAAGGAAGCCCGGGAGGGCAAGCTGGACCCCGTGATCGGCCGGCAGGAGGAGATCAACCGGGTGATCCAGATCCTGGCCCGGCGCACCAAAAACAACCCCGTCCTCATCGGGGACCCCGGGGTGGGCAAGACCGCCATCGTGGAGGGCCTGGCCCAGGCCATCGTGGAGGGCCGGGTGCCCCCCATCCTCAAGGGTGCCCGGGTGGTGGCCCTGGACCTGGCGGGGGTGGTGGCGGGCACCAAGTACCGGGGGGAGTTTGAGGAACGCCTCCGCCAGATCATCGAGGAGCTAAAAAATGCCAAGGTCATCGCCTTCATCGATGAGCTCCACACCCTGATCGGGGCCGGGGGGGCTGAGGGTACCCTGGACGCCGCCAACATCCTGAAGCCCGCCCTGGCCCGGGGGGAGATCCAGGTGATCGGGGCCACCACCACCGGGGAGTACCACCGCTACATCGAGAAGGACGCGGCCCTGGAGCGGCGCTTCCAGCCGGTGATCGTCCTGGAGCCCTCCCCGGACGAAACCCTGGAGATCTTGAAGGGCCTCCGTCCCCGCTACGAGGCCCACCACGGGGTCATCATCCCCGACGAGATCCTGGAGCTTGCGGTCAAGATCGGGATCCGTTCCCTTCCCGGGCGCAACTTCCCCGACAAGGCCATCGACCTCATCGACGAGGCGGCGAGCCGGGTTCGCCTGAACGCCTCCCTGGGCCTGCCCGTGGCCGAGGAGGAGGACGGGACCCCCGTGGTGACCCGGGAGGACATCGAGGCAGTGGTGGACTCCTGGGGTGGGATCTACGTGGACGACAAGGACGACGAGAAGCTCATGCGCCTCGAGGACGAGCTTAGAAAGCGGGTGGTGGGCCAGGAGGAGGCCATCCGCGCCCTGGCCAGCGCCCTTAGGCGGGCCCGGGTGGGTCTGGGAGGCCGGACCCGGGTGGCGGCCAGCTTCCTCTTCGTGGGCCAAAGCGGGGTGGGCAAGACCCAGCTGGCCAAGGCCCTGGCCGAGGTGCTCTTCGGCTCCGAGCGGGCCCTCATCCGCTTTGACATGTCCGAGTTCCAGGAGCCCCACTCCGTTTCCAAGCTGATCGGGGCCCCTCCGGGCTACGTGGGCTACGAGCAGGGGGGCCGGCTCACGGAGGCGGTGCGCCGCCAGCCCTTCAGCGTGGTGCTTCTGGACGAGATCGAGAAGGCCCACCCCGACGTGTACAACACCTTCCTGCAGGTGCTGGACGAGGGCCGCCTCACGGACGGCATGGGGCGGACCGTGGACTTCCGCCGGGTCATCCTCATCATGACCTCCAACACCGGCTACAACGTGGGCCCGGCCATCGGCTTCACCAGTAAGGAAGTGGACACGGAATCCCCCCTCAAGTCCCTCTTTACCCCCGAGTTCCTGGACCGGCTGGACGAGGTGATCCGCTTCCGCCCCCTCACCGAGGAGGAGCTGGTGCAGGTGGCCCGGATGATGCTGGACGACATCCAGAAGGAGCTGCAATCCCGGGACATCACCGTGCGCTTTGCCCCCGAGGTGGCCCGGTTCGTGGTGGAGCAGGCCCCCAAGACGGGGAGCGCCCGGGCCATCCGGAGCATCATCCGGGAACGCATCGAAGATCCCCTCTCCCTGGCCCTCCTCAAAAAGCCCACCGGCCACCTCTACGTGAACGTGGAGGATGGGCACCTGGCCTTCCACGAGGTGGAGGGCGAGGAGCTTTTGGTCTAGATGTTGCCAGGAATCCCAAGGCCACTCCTCCTCCCGAGGGGGCCGCTTTTTCTTGGGCCCCTCGAGGCCTGAACCCATGGCCAAGACCTCCTACACCTGCGTGGAATGCGGTTACCGCACCCCCAAGCCCCTGGGGCGGTGCCCGGCCTGCGGTGCCTGGGAGAGCTTCCAGGAGGTAGCCCCCTCCCCCGCCCGTGCCCCATCCCGCCAAGCCCACCTGGAAGCCCCCTCACCGATTCCCCTTTCCCAGGTGAACGAGGCCGAGGAGAAGCGCTTCTCCTCGGGTCTTTCCGAGGTGGACCGGGTCTTGGGCGGAGGGTTCGTGCCGGGGGAGGTGGTCCTCCTGGGGGGAGAACCCGGGGTGGGCAAGAGTACCCTTCTTCTGGAGCTGGCCAAGCACCTCACCAAGAAGGTCTACTACCTGGCCGGAGAGGAATCCCCGGCCCAGATCAAGCTGAGGGCGAAGAGGCTTGGGGTAAGGGAGCTCCTTCTCCTAAAGGAAACCCGCCTGGAACCCCTTCTTTCCCTCCTGGAGCGGGACCCCCCTGAGGTGCTTTTCGTGGATTCCATACAGACGATTGAGGCGGGGGGAAGCCCAGGTAGCCTGGTGGCGGTGCGGGAGGCCACCCACGCCTTCGTGCGCCTGGCCAAGGAGGAGGGCATCACCACCCTTTTGGTGGGCCACGTGACCAAGGAAGGGGTGGTGGCCGGGCCCAAGAGCATAGAGCATGCGGTGGACGCCACCCTCTACCTGGAAAGCGCCGGGGTCTACGGGGTCTTGCGAAGCGCCAAGAACCGCTTCGGCCCCGTGGGGGAACTCGGGGTCTTCCGCATGGAGGAGGGCCTGGTGGAGGTGCAGAATCCCTCGGAGGCCTTCCTTCTGGAAAGGCCCCTCGGGGTTCCAGGAAGCGCCATCGCCCTGGCCCTGGCGGGGGAAAGAGCCTTGGCCCTCGAGGTCCAGGCCCTGGCCGCCAAAACCCCCTTCCCCGCCCCCAGGCGGGTGGTCCAGGGCCTGGATGCCAGGCGAGTGGACATGGTCCTGGCGGTCCTGGAAAGGCGGCTTGGCCTTCCCTTAGGGAACCTGGACATCTACGTGAACCTGGCAGGAGGGCTTAAGGTGCAGGACCCGGGCCTGGATCTGGCGGTGGCCTTGGCGGTGTATTCTGCGGTGGTGGGCAAGGCCCTGCCCCCGGACCTGGCAGTGGTGGGGGAGGTGGGGCTTCTAGGCGAGGTGAGGAGCGTCATGGGATTGGAAAGGCGGCTTAGGGAAGGGGAGCGGGCGGGGTTTTCCCGCTTTGTGCATCCGGGGAACACCCGCTCCTTGGGGAAAGCGGTGGAGCAGTACCTGGGATGAGCCCTCGCCTCCTTTTCTATCTACTTTTCGCCTTCCTGGGCTACCAGCTGGCGGCGGCCCTGGAGGGCCTGGGCCTCCTTCCCCACTCGGCCGGCCTACTTTCCCTCAACCGCCTCTATCTGACCCTGGCGGGCCTGCTGACCGGGGTTCTCCTAGCCCCAAGGCTCGAAAGCCTCTGGGAAAGACGGCTTGGGCACCTCAGGGAGCTTCCCCCGGAAGTGCCGGTGGCCCTGACCCTGGGAGCCACCCTGGGGCTTCTTTTTACCGTGCTCCTCACCAGCCTCCTTTCCCAGATCCCCGGGTTTTCCCCTTACCATAGCCTCCTTCTGGCCCTGTTCCTGGTGGGGCTTTTCAGCTACCTGGCCCTGGGGTACAAGGACTACCTGCGCCTTCCCCAAAAACCCTCCCGCCCCATCGGGGGCAAGGTGTTGGACACCAGCGTCCTGGTGGACGGGCGCGTGGCCGAGGTGGCGGCCACGGGCTTCTTAGAAGGTCCCCTTTTTGTGCCCCACTTCGTGTTAAAAGAACTCCAGCACTTCGCCGATAGCCCCGATCCCCTCAGGCGGGCCAAGGGGAGGCGGGGGCTGGAAACCCTGGATAGGCTTAAGGAGGTAGCCCGCCTCGAGGTGCTGGAGGACATCCCCAAGGGGGAGAGCGTGGACGAGAAGCTCCTCTTCCTGGCCCGGGACCTAAAAGCCGCCCTGGTAACCAACGATCTGGCCCTTTTGCAAATGGCCAGGATCTACGGGGTAAAGGCCCTTTCCGTCCAGGCCCTGGCCCAGGCCCTCCGGCCCCAGCTCAAGGTGGGGGACACCCTGAAGCTTCTCATCCTCAAGGAAGGCAAGGAGCCCCACCAGGGGGTGGGCTACCTGGAGGATGGCTCCATGGTGGTGGTGGATGGGGGGATCCGCTACCGGGGCCAGGAGGTGGAGGTGGTCATCACCCAGGCCATCCAGACCCAGGTGGGCCGTCTCTTCTTCGCCCAGCCTGCCGCCGAAGCGCAAAGCTAATGGCCGAAAGCCCGGTAGCTTATAATGCCTAACGGCCTTGGCCGGCCAAGGAGGTGGAAAGCTTGAACCTGCACGAGTATCAAGCCAAGGAGATCCTGGCCCGTTATGGGGTACCGGTGCCGCCCGGCAAGGTGGCCTACACCCCCGACGAGGCCAAAAGGATCGCGGAGGAGCTGGGCAAGCGGGTGGTGATCAAGGCCCAGGTGCACGTGGGCGGGAGAGGTAAGGCCGGGGGCGTGAAGCTGGCGGACACCCCCCAGGAAGCCTACGAGAAGGCCCAGGCCATCCTGGGGATGAACATCAAGGGCCTCACGGTGAAGAAGGTCCTGGTGGCCGAGGCGGTGGACATCGCCAAGGAGTACTACGCCGGCCTCATCCTGGACCGCGCCCAAAAACGGGTGGTCCTCATGCTCTCCAAGGAAGGGGGGGTGGACATCGAGGAGGTGGCGGCGGAGCGCCCCGAGGCCATCCACAAGTTCTGGATCGACCCCCACAAGGGCTTCCGGGCTTTTGAGGCCCGGGAGATGGTGAAACAAGCGGGCCTCGAGGGCAACCTCAACAAGCTGGCCCAGGTGCTGGTGGCCCTCTACCAGGCCTACGAGGGCGTGGATGCCTCCATCGCCGAGATCAACCCCCTGGTGGTCACCACCGACGGCCAGATCGTGGCCGCCGACGCCAAGATCGTCCTGGACGATAACGCCCTCTTCCGGCACCCCGAGCTGATGGAGCTGAGGGAGATCGAGGCCGAGCATCCCCTGGAGGTGGAGGCCAGCAACTACGGCTTCGCCTACGTGAAGCTTCAGGGGAACATCGGCATCATCGGCAACGGGGCCGGCCTGGTCATGTACACCCTGGACCTGGTGAACCGGGTGGGCGGCAGACCCGCCAACTTCCTGGACATCGGGGGTGGGGCCAAGGCGGAGGTGGTCTATAACGCCCTCAAGGTGGTCCTTAAGGACCCCGACGTAAAGGGGGTGTTCATCAACATCTTCGGCGGCATCACCCGGGCGGACGAGGTGGCCAAGGGGGTGATCCGGGCCCTGGAGGAGGGGCTTCTCACCAAGCCCGTGGTCATGCGGGTGGCGGGAACCGCCGAGGAAGAGGCCAAAAGGCTCCTGGAGGGCAGGCCCATCTACATGTACCCCACGTCCATCGAGGCGGCCAAGGCCATCGTGGCCATGGTGGGAGGTGCGGCGTGATCCTGATCAACCGTGAAACCCGCGTCCTGGTCCAGGGCATCACCGGCCGGGAGGGGCAGTTCCACACCCGGCAGATGCTGGAATACGGCACCAAGGTGGTGGCCGGCGTGACCCCGGGCAAAGGGGGCAGCGAGGTCCTGGGTCTTCCCGTGTACGACACGGTAAAGGAAGCCGTAGCCCACCACGCTATCGACGCCTCCATCATCTTCGTGCCAGCGCCTGCCGCAGCGGATGCGGCCCTCGAGGCGGCCCACGCCGGCATCCCCCTCATCGTCCTCATCACCGAGGGCATCCCCACCCTGGACATGGTGAAGGCGGTGGAGGAGATCAAGGCCCTGGGAAGCCGCCTCATCGGGGGCAACTGCCCGGGCATCATCAGCGCCGAGGAGAGCAAGATCGGCATCATGCCCGGCCACGTGTTCAAGCGGGGGAAGGTGGGGCTCATAAGCCGCTCCGGCACCCTCACCTACGAGGCCGCCGCCGCCCTTTCCCAGGCGGGCCTGGGCACCACCACCACGGTGGGCATTGGAGGCGACCCGGTGATCGGCACCACCTTTAAGGACCTCCTCCCCCTCTTCAACCAGGACCCCGAGACCGAGGCCGTGGTCCTCATCGGGGAGATCGGAGGATCCGACGAGGAGGAGGCCGCAGCCTGGATCAAGGAGAACATGAAAAAGCCCGTGGTGGGCTTCATCGGTGGCCGTAGCGCCCCCAAGGGCAAGCGCATGGGCCACGCCGGAGCCATCATCATGGGGAACGTGGGCACCCCGGAGTCCAAGCTGAAGGCCTTCGCCGAGGCAGGTATCCCCGTGGCCGACACCATCGACGAGATCGTGGAGCTGGTGAAAAAGGCCTTGGGCTAAAAGCCCTTAAGCCTCCCACCCTGGCTCGGCCAGGGTGGGGTGTTTTCACACCCTGCCCGTGGCCTCGGCCATCCAGCGAAGCCGTTCCCCGTGCTCGGGCAGGAGCTGGCCGGGCCTAAGCCGCCAAGCCCAGTTGCCCGAGGGGCGCCCGGGGTAGTTCATCCGGGCCTCGCTTCCCAACGCCAACACATCCTGCACGGGATAGACGGCCAGCTTGGCCACCGACTTCATCCCCAGGTGCATGAGGGCCCAGGGGATCTCCTCTTCCCCGTGGAACCCAATCCCCCACTCCGCCAGGTAGCGCCCAAGGAAAGCCCGCTCGTGGGGGGTAGCGGTGCGGTACCAGCCCAGGGTGGTGTCGTTGTCGTGGGTGCCGGTGTAGACCACCACCCGGCCGTGGGAGGGGTAGTTGTGGGGCAGGAAGGGGTTTTCCATCCCCCCGTCAAAGGCGAACTGCAGGACCTTCATCCCCGGAAGGCCAAACCGGTCCCTCAGGGCCTCCACCTCGGGGGTGATCACCCCCAGGTCCTCCGCCAGGATGGGCACCCGGCCAAAGGTTTCCTGAATCTTCCGAAAGAGCTTCTCCCCCGGGGCCTTCACCCAGCGTCCCTCCACCGCCGTGGGGCAGGAGGCAGGGATCTCCCAGTAGGCTTCAAAGCCCCGGAAGTGGTCGATGCGCACCAGGTGGAAAAGCTCCAAGGCCTTCCTTAAGCGATCAATCCAGAAAGAGAACCCCTCCCTTTCCAGCACCTCCCACCGGTACAGGGGATTCCCCCAGCGCTGGCCCGTTTCCGAAAAGTAATCCGGCGGCACCCCCGCCACCACCGTGGGCCTTCCCTCCTCATCCAGGTGGAACCACTCGGGGTGGGCCCAGACCTCCGCGGAGTCCTCGGCCACGAAGATGGGCATATCGCCGATCAAGGAGAGGCCCAAGGCCTCCGCCTCCTCCCTCAGGGCCTGCCACTGCCGGAAGAAAAACCACTGGGTCCAGGCGTGGAAGGCCACCTCCTGGGAGAGGGCCAAAGACGCTTCCCTTAAAGCCCTTTCCTCCCTCAGGCGTAGGGGCAGGGGCCAGCGGTTCCAGGGAAGGCCTCCGTGGTGGGCCTTCAAGGCCATGAAGAGGGCGTAGTCATCCAACCAGCTCCTTTCCCGGTCCCAAAAGGCCTGGAAGGCCTCCTTTTCCTCCCGGCCAGCCCGCTCCTGGAAACCCCGGAAGGCTTCCCTAAGCGCCGGCCACTTCCAGGCGTAGAGCCAGCCGTAATCCACCCGGCCCTCGGGAAAACCGGGGTCCTCCAGGCGGAGGTACCCCGCCTCCGCCAAAGGGCGGAGGTCGATGAGGTAGGGGTTCCCGGCAAAGGCGCTGAAGGACTGGTAGGGGGAGTCGCCGTATCCTGTGGGCCCTAAGGGCAAAACCTGCCAGTAGCGGGCCCCAGACTCCCCCAGGAATCGGAGGAAGGCAAAAGCCTCCTCCCCAAGAACGCCAATCCCATAGGGTCCGGGAAGGCTGGTGGGGTGGAGAAGCAGGCCGTAGGCGCGCGGAAGCTCCATGGACCCAGTTTACCCCAGGTTTGGAAACCCTTCCAGAGGCTGACAGAGCCTAAGCGGTTTGGGTCCACCAGGGAATCGGGCAAGCCAAAGCCTAGCCCACCTTGTTCCCCTTCTCGTCGTAGGTGTAAAACCCTCGGCCCGTCTTGCGGCCCAGAAGCCCCGCCTGCACCATGCGGCGGAGAAGGGGGGAAGGCCGGTACTTGTCGTCGCCAAAGCCCCGGTGCAGCACCTCCATGATGGCCAAGCAGGTGTCCAGGCCGATAAGGTCAGCCAGCTCCAAGGGACCCATAGGGTGGTTCATTCCCAGGCGCATGACCCCGTCGATGGCCTCCTTGGTGGCCACCCCTTCCCTCAGGGCCTCGATGGCCTCGTTGATCATGGGCATGAGGAGGCGGTTGGAGACGAAGCCGGGGTAGTCCTGCACCTCGAGGGGGGTCTTCCCCATCCGCCTCGCCACCTCCACCACCACATCCCGGGTTTCCTCGGAGGTAAGCTCCCCCCGGATCACCTCCACCAGCTGCATGAGGGGCACGGGGTTAAAGAAGTGCATGCCGATGAAGCGCTCCGGCCTACCCGAGTAGCGGGCCAAGGCGGTGATGGGAATGGAAGAGGTGTTGCTGGCGAGAATCGCCTCGGGCTTCACCAGGCTTCCCAGGCGCTCAAAGAGGCGGCGTTTTTCCCCCTCGTCCTCCACGATGGCCTCCACGATCAGGTCCGCCTCCGCCAGGTCCCCCAGGACCACGGTGGTGCGGATCCGCCCTAAGGTGGCCTCGAGGTCCTGCGGGGCAATCCGCCCCTTCTCCACGAACCTGCCTAGGGAACGCTGGATGGCCTTCAGGCCCCTTTCCAGGAAGCTTTCGGCCACGTCCACCAGCACCACCTCAAAACCCGCCTGGGCCGCCACCTGGGCAATCCCGCTTCCCATCTGCCCTGCGCCCACCACGCCGATTTTCCTTACCTCCATAACGGCACCTCGGGGGCTATTTTACGCCCTTAAGGTTCACCAAAACGACGCCCGCCAGGGCCAGGGTCCCGCCCACCAGGGATAAGGGGGAAGGCACCTCGCCCAGCCAAAGGTAGGCGACGAGGATGGCCAGGACTGGGGAAAGGTACAAAAAGCTGGACAAACGGGAGGCCGGGGTGCGGGAAAGGGCATAGGTCCAGGTGAGGTAGGCCAAGGCGCCAGGGAAAATCCCCAAATAGAGGGTGCTGAGAAGGGCCGGGCGAGGCGCGGCGAGAAGGGCCTCCCCCAGGCCGGGAAAGAAGACGAAAAGGGGCAGCGTACCTAACACCATGGTGTAGACCGTCATCTCCCGGCTACCGTAACGGGCAAAAAAGGGCTTCTGCCAGACGAAGTACAAGGAGGTGGAAAGGGCGGAAAGCAGGATCAAAAAAGCCCCCGGGCTCAAAGACACCCCACCCCCCTCCCCAAAGGCGATGAACAAGGAACCCATGAAGGCCAGGGCAAATCCCAGAAGCCCCATGGGCTTAAGCCGCTCCCCCAGGAGGAAATAGGAGAGAAGTGCGGTAAACACCGGCCCAGTGGCGATGAGGAGGCTAGCCGCCCCAGCGCTCACCGTTAGCTCCCCGTAAACCAAGGCGGTGTGGTACACGGTGATGCCCAAAAACCCCAGGAGGAAAAGCCGGGGAAGGTCCTCCCTCCTGGGTCGACGGAGGCCCTGAAAACGGGCATAGAGGAGGAGAAGGGCGCTGGCCACCAAAAAGCGCAGGAGAACCAGGTGGCCTGGACTCAGGCCCTCTAACCCCGCGCGGATGCCCGCAAAGGCGCTGGCCCAGAAGAGGATGGTGAGGAAGGCGGCCGCCAGGGCCTTAGGTTCCATAAGGACCCACCAAATAGTAGAGGCCCTGGTGCAAAAAACCCCTCTCCAAAAGGGCGTTCACCTCCTTAGCCCCCACCTGGCTCACCCGCTCCTTGACCGCGGAAAGGGAAAGGTAGCGCCCCGTGTAAAGGTATTCCATCCCCAGGTGGAAAAGCCTCCCCATGGGGGTTTCCCCCGCAAACACCAAGGCCGTGGCCAGGGGCGTCTTGGCCCTCTCCACCTCCTCCTCCCGCACGCCCTCGCGGGCGATCCGGCCAAGCTCCTCTTGAAGGACGGCCAGCACCGCCTCCTTGTTCGTCGGGTCCGCCTGCACGTAAGCGTGGAAGAAGCCTGCCCGGTCCGCCTCCTCGTGGCCAAAGGAAGCCGCTTCGGCGAGGCCCGTATCCACCAGGGCGAAGTGGAGCCGCCCCGAGCCCTCCTCTCCCAGAAGATGGGCCAGCACCTGGGCGGCAAAGCGTTCCTCCTCCTGGTAGCTTACCCCGGGGAAAAGGCCCACCAAGTAGAGGGCCCGGGCCTTCTCGTAGGGGTGCTCCTCCACCCCCTGGGCGGGGCTTAAGGGCGGGTAGGCCCTTCCCGCCTCGCCCAAGGGCCAATCCTCCGTAAGCCTTTCCGCCTCGGCCACCAGGGCCTCAAAGTCCACCTTTCCCGTGGCGGCCAGGACCATGTTCCCCGGAAGGTACCGCCTTTCGTGGTACTGGGCCATCTGGTCCCGGGTGAGGGCCGTGATGCTTTCCACCGTCCCCAGCACGCTATTCCCCAAGGGGTGGCCGGCGAAAAACCGGGCCCGGGCCCAGTCGTAGGCCATGAAGCCGGGGCGGTCCTGGTAACGGGCGATCTCCTCCAGGATCACCTTCTTCTCGGTGTCAAAGTCCTCCTGGCGCAAAGCGGGGCGCATGAGCCTGGAAAAGAGTTCCAGAAGGGGAAAGGCGAACTCCGGCAACACGGCCCCGTAGAAGACCGTGGCCTCCTCGGAGGTGAAGGCGTTGTACTGGGCCCCCAGGCGGTCAAAGGCCAGGTTCACCGAAAGGGCGTCCATTCCCTCGGGGCCCTTGAAGACCATGTGCTCCAGGAAATGGCTTACCCCGCTCTCCTCCTGGGCCTCGTCCCGGGCCCCGGTCTTGACGAAGTAGCCCAGGGCCACGCTTCGGGCTTCCGGAAGCACCTCGGCGATGACCCTTAGGCCGTTTTTCAGCTCAGCCTCACGAAACATCGTCCACCTCTCCCAAAAGCCCCACCCAGGGGTTGCGGTAGGGGTGCGCCCGCAAGAAGGCGTTCACCGCCTCGAGGCCCGTGGCCTCTATGGCCCCCTCGATCTCGGAAAGGGGCCGGATCCGCCCCAGCATGTAGAGGTCCCGGGCCATGGAACCTGCCCGGCTACGGATGGATTCATCCGCCATCACCAAGGCGGTCTTCAGCCCCACCTTGGCCCGGGAAAGCTCCTCCTCCGTGACGCCCTCCGCCAGGCGCTCCATCTCGGCCAGCATGACCCTTAGGGTTTCCCTGGCCCTCTCCTTGGTGGTGCCCCCGTAGGCCATGAGGAGGCCCTGGCCCTTAACCCCGGCGGGGAAGGCGCTCACCGCATAGACCAGGCCCCTTTTCTCCCGCACCTCGGTGAAAAGGCGGCTGCTCATACCTCCCGAAAGCACCTC
This sequence comes from Thermus sp. NMX2.A1, assembly GCF_000511705.1. NCBI lineage: Bacteria > Thermotogati > Deinococcota > Deinococci > Thermales > Thermaceae > Thermus > Thermus sp. NMX2.A1. The sequence goes on along the minus strand of NZ_ATNI01000057.1, from coordinate 39,886 downwards.
CAAGGCCAGCCTGGCCGCGTAAAACCGGGGGTCCTCCGGCCCCACGTCGGAATAGGCCAGGCCGATCTGCACTTGGGCCGTGGGTCGCTTGAGGGTAAAGGAATGGGGCTCCGAAAGAAGGGGGGTTGGGTAAAAGGCCTCCTCCCCCTCCCAGGCCAAAAGGGGCTCCACCGCCCCAAGAAGCCTCTCCCAGGAAATGCCTCCCGCCACCGCCAGGATGGCCCCCTTAGGGGTGTAGCGGCGCCGATAGTCCTCCCGCACCGCCTCAGGGGTAGCCCGCTTCAAGCTTTCCTCCTCCCCCAAGGGGTCCCGGCCGTGGGGGGAGAGGAAGACCCTTTTCCGGAGCTCGGAGAAAAGCTTCCTGGCGGGCTGGTCCTCCTGGGAAAGAAGGGCCTGCAGGGCCACGCTTCTCACCGCTTCAAAGCCCTCCTCGGGAAGCCGGGGATTCAGGAGAAGAAGGGCATAGAGCCGGAAAACCTCCTCCAACACCTCCGGCAAAAAGGCGGCGGCAAAAAGGGTGTACTCCAGCCCCGCCCCGCTTTGCCGCCTGACCCCCAGGGAGTCCAGGGCCTGGGCCAGGCCCCGGGCATCCAGCTCCCCAGCCCCCTTCCATAACCAGCCCTCAATGAGGGTACTGGCCCCCAGAAGCCCCTCAGGCTCGTTCACCGCCCCGGCGGGCACCAGTAGCTGGAAGGCCACCCCGGGGTAGTCCCGCTCCTCGAGGGCCAGAACAAGCCCATTCGGTAGTCGCTCCACGCGGCTCACAGGCCTAAGGGTATCATGAAGGGCGTGAGGGAAGGGGAACTTCGGGAACGGCTCCTCAGGCCCCTATTGCGGGAGCTGAAGGATGGAGCCAGGGACCAGGTGGTGGTGGGGGGCTTGGAAAACCTCATCCAGAACCTGGCCAAACCCTTCCCCAGGCTCCAGAGCCTCTTCCAGGGGTATGGGGGAAAAACCCCGGAGGAACGAAAGGAGATCCTCTTGGAGGCCATCCGCTTCCTTAAAGACGGCCTGACGGCCCCTCCCCCCAGGGCACAGGCGGCCTCCCTCCCTTCCCCATCCCGCCGCCTTACCCCCCAGGACCCCGCCCACCTCCTGGTTCCCCCGCAAAGCCGGAAAAAGCTTGCGGAACTTTCCCTCCACACGGTGCGGGACCTCCTCCACTACTATCCCCGCCGCTACGAGGACCGCAGGACCCTCCCCGGGGTACGCTTCCTGGAGGACGGCCAGAAGGCCACCCTCTCCGTGAAGGTCCTCAGCAAGGAGCTGGTGAAGACCCCCAAGAAGGGGATGCAGCTGGTGCAGGTGCGGGCCCAGGACGCCTGGGGATTCCGCATCACCCTGGTCTGGTTCAACCAGACCTGGGTCCTTTCCCAGATCCAAGAGGGGGAGACCCTCATCGTCACGGGAAGGGTACAGAGGCGAAACGGGGTGCAGCTTTACGTGGAGCACTTTGAGAACGAGGGCACCGAGTCCCTCTCCACGGGCCGGATCGTGCCCATCTACCCTGCCAAGGAGGGCATCGGACAGGCCTTTTTGCGCCGCACCGTCCACCGAGCCCTGGAAACGGCCCTCCCCCTCCCCGACCCCCTGGAGCCTTACCGGGAGGAGCACCGCCTTCTTCCCTACTCCGAGGCCCTTCGCCAGATCCACTTCCCCGAGGACGAGGAGGCCCTCAAGAAGGCCCTCCTCCGCCTTAAGTTTGACGAGTACGTGCTCTTGGAGCTAAAAGCCCTCTTGGACGCCGGGGGGCTGGTCCTGGGCCGAAGCTTTAAGGTGGAGGAAACCTGGACGGAAACCTTCAAGAAAACCCTTCCCTTCCCCCTGACCCGGGCCCAGGAAAGGGTTATGGCGGAGATCGCCCAGGACATGCAAAGCCCCAGGCAGATGGCCCGCCTCCTCCAGGGGGACGTGGGCTCGGGTAAAACCGTGGTGGCCGCCTACGCCCTCTACCTCGCCGCCCTGAACGGGGCCCAGGGAGCCCTTATGGCCCCCACGGAGATCCTGGCCAAGCAGCACTACCAGAACCTCAGCCGCTACCTCTTCCCCCTGGGGGTGCGGGTGGAGCTCCTTCTGGGCTCCATGACCCCCAAGGAGCGGGAGGGGGTTATCGAGAGGCTTCTTTCCGGGGAGGCCCAGGTGGCGGTGGGCACCCACGCCCTGATCCAGGAGGGGGTAGGGTTCAAGGACCTGGGCCTGGCGGTGGTGGACGAGGAGCACCGCTTCGGCGTGTTGCAGCGGCGGGCCCTCCTGAAGCTGGCCAAGGTTCCCCCCGATGTGCTGGTGATGTCCGCCACCCCCATCCCCCGCTCCCTGGCCCTGACCCTTTACGGGGACCTCGAGGTCAGCATCCTGGACGAGATGCCCCCGGGCCGCAAGCCCGTGAAGACCAAGGTCCTTCCCCACCGCCTCCGCCTCCAGGCCTACGCCTTCGCCCGGGAGGAGGTGAGAAAGGGGCACCAGGTCTTCGTGGTAGCCCCGGCCATCGAGGAATCCGAGGAGCTGGACCTAAAGGCAGCCACCGCCCTCTACGAGGAGCTAAAGGGCCTGCTCCCCGAGGTGCGCATGGCCCTTCTCCACGGCAGGATGCCCGCACGGGAGAAGGATAGCGTCATGGAGGCCTTCCGAAAGGGGGAATTCGACCTCCTGGTGTCCACCACCGTGGTGGAGGTGGGGGTGGATATCCCCAGGGCCAGCCTCATCATCGTGGAAAACGCCGAGCGCTTCGGTCTGGCCCAGCTCCACCAGCTTAGGGGCCGGGTGGGGCGAGGGGGGCTCGAAAGCTACGCCATCCTCATCGCCGGGGAAGCCAGCCAGAAGACCCTAAAGCGCCTTAAGGTCCTGGAGGAATCGGGAGACGGCTTCTACATCGCCGAGATGGACCTGAAGCTAAGGGGCCCCGGGGAACTCAGGGGCACCCGGCAGTCCGGCTACCCAGAGCTGAAGCTCGGGGACCTCTCCCAGGACACCGAGGTCATCGAGCAAGCCCGGGCCCTGGCCAAGCGCATCCTGGAGATGGACCCCGACCTTTCCCTGCCCCAGCACCAGGCTCTTAAGGAGGAACTCCGGGCCCAGGCGGAGCGCATCGGCTTCCGGGAGGTTATCTAGAAGGATGCCTGAGGAAGGAAACGGACTTTTGGAAACGACCCAGGGGAGGTGGGAAGCACCGGGATGAGGGCCCTGCCCCATCCCCATATCCCCGCCTTCGCCTCTGAAGGAGGGGTTCTGCGGGCCGAAGGCCTCCGAAGCTACCTTCTTGAGCTGCGGAAGGCCTACACCGCCTACGCCCCGGTACCCTCCGTGACCCTTTACGTGCTCTCCGAGGGGGACTGGCGGGCCCTGGTGCCCTACCCCTACGGCCTGGCCTTCCAGCGAAGCGAGGGGGGAAGGCTTTCCCTCTTTGCTCCCCTCACCTACCCCGAAAGGCTCCTCCACCGTTTCCGGGAGGTCCTGCTTCCCCTAGGGCCTCCTCCCATGGAAATCCCTGCCTTCTTGGACCTGAACCTGGGCCACGAGTACGCCCACGCCCTGCAGGTGGCCTGGCGCCTGAGGACAGGGGCAAGGTGGCTGGACGAGTTCTTCGCCAACTACCTCTTCCTCTTGGGCCTGGCCAAGGCCAGGCCGGACCTAGCGGAATCCCTCCTGGCCTTTAGCCGCTACCTAAGCCGCCTGGAACCGGAAAGGCGAAGCCTTTCCGCCTACGAGAGGAGGCGGGGGGACCTGAAAAGCGCCCTCTGGTTCCAGGCCCAGTTCACGCTGAAGTCCCGGGAAATCCTGGAGAGGAAGGGGGACGGCCTCCTCCTGGCCTTCCTCGAGGCCGCCCCCCTGGACCGGAAGAAAGGGCACCGGCTCCTACTGGAGCTTTACCCGGAACTCAAGGCCTGGTTTGCTGCCTTCGGGCTTAAGGGCGCACCCGAGGCGCCGCCTTCCCCTCCGCCAGGGCCCTAAGCCACTCCAGGAAGGAAACCTCTCCCACCTTCAAGGTGTAGAGCTCCGGCCTTGGCAGGATGCAGTGCTGGCTACCGGGGGCCAGGTAGAAGGTGTAGTTTTCCGCCTGGGCCGGGGCCAGGACTGCCCTCATGGCGCCTTCCGCCCATTCCCGCGCCGTGGCCTCCGAAGGAGTCCGCTCTCCCTTCATGAGGCCGTAGAAGAAGATCTGGGTGCCGTCCAAAAGGGTGGTGTACTGGGCGATGCGCGCCTGGGGGAAGGCCTTGGCCAGGGCCAGGTAGATCTCCGCCACCTCCGGGTTCTGGGAGAGGCCAGGAACCTCCGGCAGGCGCGAGTTCCAGACGGTAAAGCCCGGGAAGTCCCGGGTGCGCACCCCCACCCCAGCATCCCCGCAGACCGCCACCTTTGCGTTTTTGTAGGTGGAAAGCACCTTATCCGCCCAGAATACCGCTCCGTAAGCCCCGGCGGAGCAGCCGGTCACGAAGACCTTCTCCGGGTTGGTGTGGTTGCGGAAAACGTACTCCAAGGCCGCCAGGGCGTTCCTGGCTCCCTGGTGGTGGACCTTGAAGTCCCCGTAGTCCACCGTGGCCCGGCCCACGTGGAGATCCCCCGTGCAGTAGGGCACGAAGACATGGGTCCAGCCGTAGAAGGGGTTGGCCACGCTCAGGCGGTTGTAGATGCCCTGGGCCAGAAGAAGCTCCTGCACATCCACCCGCTTGCGGTAGGTCTGGCTTTGCGGGCCGCAGGTGGCGGCATTCCAGCAGGCCCCACCCCCCTGGAAGTCGATGACCACCTTTTTGGGATCCCCCGGGCTCACGTAGAACCGGTAGGGGGAACCGTCAGAGCATACGCCACCTGGAACCTCCACTGCCTTCCAAACGGCCTCGAGGCCCTGGGCCAGGGCCAAACCCAGGAGCAAAAGCAAGGCTAGAAACCGCCGCATTGTTCACCTCCGTCCGCAGTGTATAAGGAGTCTTGAACCAAGTCAAGAAAGGGCAGCCTTCCCGGCTGCCTCTAGGGCAAAATCTACTCTAGAACACCGCCTTGCGCAGGATATCCGTCACGGAAACGATCCCGATCACCTCGCCCTGGATCACGGGAGCCCGGCGGATGCCAGTGTTGGCGAAGAGCCACCCCCTTGGGTATCTTCTTGACCAGGGACAAAAGACCCTTTCCACTTAGCTAGCAAATTCCACTCATAAGCCCTAGGCCCACTCCACCCGGCTCCCCGAGGGATGCTTGCGCACCACGAGCCTGGCGGGAAGCCTTTCCGCCAGGGTCTCCACGTGGGTGACGATGCCCACCAGCCGCCCCCGGGTGGGAAGCGCCTCCAGCACCCCCGCCACCACCTCCAGGGTTTCCGGGTCCAGGGTACCGAAGCCCTCGTCCAAAAACAAAGCCCCAAGCCGCCCCCGAGAAAGCTCCTCGGAGAGGGCCAGGGCTAAGGAGAGGCTTGCCAGGAAGCTTTCCCCCCCGGAAAGGGTCCTCACCGGGCGCACCGCCTCGGTCCAGAGGTCCAGGACCTGGTACTCATCCTCCTTGGAGCGCAGGCGGTAACGCCCGGCAGAAAGGGTAGCCATGAGCTCATCCGCCCGCTCCACCAGGTTCCTCTGCCTGAGGCCCAGGAGGTAGGCGGGGAAGTTGTTCTGCTGGAGGTCAAAGGCCAGCTTCTCCCAGAGGCCCATCTCCCGCACCACCTCTGCCAGGCGAGCTTCCAGCTCCCGGCGGCGGTGGAGTTTTTCCCCCATCTCCTTAAGCCGCTCCTCCAAAACGGCCCTTTCTCCCATCCTGGCCTCGAGGCTCCCCTGTACCTGAGAAAGCCTTTCCTCTTCCCGCCGCAAGCGGGCCTCCACCTCCGCCAAAGGGGGAAGGGAACCGGGGAAGCGAGCCCTGGCCTCCCGCTCCACCTCCTCCAGGAGGGCTTCCACCTGGGCAAGCTCCTCCCGGTGGGCCCGGATCCTCTCCGCCAGGGCCTCCCGCTCCTTGGGGGGAAGGTAAAGGGCCTTGGCCTCCTCCTCGGGCATCAGGCCCACCATCCGGCCCTTGGCTTCCTCGAGGGCCTTTCGCTGCTCCTCCTCCTGGGCCAAAAGCCCCGCCAGGGTCCGGGAGGCTTCCTCCCAGGCCCGGGCGAGATCGCGGTCCTGTTTTTCCTTTTTCTCCAGCTCCTCCACCCTCCGGGAAAGGGTCCCGATGTACTCCGGCACCGGCCTGCCCCCCGTCCTCTCCCAAAGCAGGCGGTAAAGCCCGGCCGCCAGGGCCTCCTTCTCCCAGCGCAGGGAGGCCAAGGCTTCCCGGGTCTTTTCCCAGGCGACTTCCGCCTCCTCCAGGCGAGAAAACCCCTGGCGCAAACGCTCCTTCTCCTGGGATAGCCGCTTCACCTCCTCCTCGAGGGCCCGGGCCTCCCCCTGTTTTTCCCGGTACTTTTCCCTTAGCTCCTGAAGCCTCACCTGCGCTTCCTGAAGCTTCCCTTCCAGCTCCTTGGGATCCCCAGGGATGGGCTCCACGCCCAGGGTTTCCAGGGCCTCCCGCTTGGCCCTTTCCTCCTCCGCCACAGCCCCAAGCTGGGTCAGGAGCTCCCGTAAGGCCTTCTCCCCCACCTCCCGCCTTTTCCTGAGGTCAGAAGCCCCGGGCCCCTCCACTAGAGGGGGCAGGTGGTGAACCACACCGCCGCACAAGGGGCAGGGCTCCCCCGGTTGCAAAAGATCGCGGTAGGCGAGAAGCCCCAGGCGCCTTTCCTCCTTGGCCAGCTGGGCAAGCTCCGCCTCCAGGCGCTTTTTTTCCTCCTCCAAAAACTCCCGCCTCCTCCTTAGCTCCTCCAGCTCCTGCCGAAGCCGGTGGGCTTCCGCACCCCTAAGAGCCTTCTCCAGAGCCTCCACCTGGGCTCGGGCCTGCCCTCCCTCCTCCACCAAGACCTTCAGGGCCCCCCTAACCCGGTTCAGGGCTTCTTCCTTCTCCCTTAGCCGCCCTTGCTCTTCCACCAGGCGGGATAGCTCCCGCTCCCTGTCCGCCAAAAGGGCTTCCTCCTGGAGGAGGGATTCCAAGGCCCCCGCGTAGGCCTCGGGAGCCAGGCCCAGCCTGGGAGCCAGGTGCTCCTTCACTCCCACCCGCCGCCAAAGGGCCTCGAGGGCCCTTAGCCCCTCCGCCTGCAGAAGAGCCCTTTGCGCCTCCTTTAGGGCCTCGGGGTCAAAGGCCAGGGCCCGGCGGTCCCCTTCCAGCTGGGCAAGCCGGGCGCGCACCCTTTGGAGCTCCTGCGCTGTGGCCGCCAGGGCCTCCTCCTTCCTTCTCAAGTCCTGCCACAAAGGCAGGGCGGCCTCCGCCTCCAATGCCTTCTTGAGCCTTTCCTCCACCTCCGCCATGCGGGAAGCCTCGGCCCTGAGGCGGCCCAGGCGGCCTTCCAGCTCCCCTTTGCGAAGGAGAAGCGCCTGAAGGCCTTTGAGCTCCAAAACCGCCTCCTCCAGGCGCCTTTTCTCGTTCTGAAGGCGGGCGATCTCCCGGGTTAGGTCCGCCAGGGCCCTTTCCAAGTTCTCCTTGGCCTCGAGGCTCACCCCAAGAAGCCCCGCAAGTTCCCCCTCCAGCCGGCCCTTCTCCTCCATCAGGGCCGCCTTGCGGGAAGCCGCCTTTTCCCTGACCCTTTCCAGCCGGGTAAGCTCAAAGAGATCCAGGAGAATCCTGCGCCTCTCCTTGGCCTCTCCCTTAAGGAAGCGGTCGAACTCCCCCTGGGGAAGGAGGAGGGCCCGGGTAAAGGCCTCGTAGGTGAGGCCCAAAAGCTCCTCCAAGGCCCGGTTCAAGGCGTCCAGGGTCTCCAAGGGTAAAAGCCGCTCCCCCACCGGACCCAGCTCGAAGAGCCGCCCTTCACTCCGCTTCCCCCGCACCCGCTCCACCCTGTAGACCCTTCCCCCCACCTGGAAGGTGAGGCGGACCCGGGCCTCGCTGGCACCCGGGTGGACCAGGCTCCCCACGTTCCGCCCTACCCGGGGCACCACCCCATAGAGGGCAAAGGCCATGGCGTCCAGGAGGGTGCTCTTCCCGCTCCCCGTGGGCCCGGTGATGGCGAAAAGCTCCACATCGGAGAAGTCCACCCCCTGCCGCTCCCGATAGGGACCAAACCCCTCAAGCTCCAGGCGCAAGGGCCTCAAGCTCCACCTCCTTGAGCACCTGGTTAAACCGCTCCAGAAGCCCTTCCTCCTCCCGCCCCCGTTCCTTCAGGTAGCGGTCGTAGGCCTCCACCAAACCCAGCTCCGGGGCCAAGGTCCCATCCCCCCCATCCTCAGGCCCTCCTGCGGTTTCCACCGCCAGGAGATGGGGAAGCTCCTGGAAGAGCCTCTCCTTCACCGCCGGGGAAAGCCGGCCCTCCACCACCACCCTGAGGTACCCGGGAAAGCGCTCCAGCTCGGGAAGCCTACCGTCCAGCTCCTCGGGCTTCAGGTGGAGGGTTTTAAGGGGCTTCCCCCAGCGCTCCCTTATGGGGTGGACCCGGACGGGCCCCCTGTCGGGCACCTCCACCAGCAAAGCCCCCCGCTCCGCCTCCTCCCCTTCGCCGAAGTCCAGCTGGATGAGGCTTCCCGCATACCAGGCCACAGGGGCCTCGGAAACCTGTTGCTGGCGGTGGATGTGGCCCAAGGCCACGTAACGGGCTCCCAGGGGCAAGGCGGAAGGAGGAACAGCGTAGCTTCCCGTGAGGTGGAAGACGAACTCCCCCGCCCCCGGGCGAACCCCCTCCAGGGCGAAGTGCCCCAGCATAAGGGGGCTTTCCAGGTTGGCGAGGATCCGCCGCATGGCCTCCGCATAGGTGCGGTGGCGCTCCTCAGCCTCCTGCAGAACCTTTTTCACCAGGATGCGCTCGGATACAAAGGGGAGAAGGGCCGCCCTGAGCCCTCCCACCTCCACCACCCCTCCTTCCTCCCGGAAAAGAGGCCTTCCCCGCACCGCCGCCCCCGCCAGGGCGAAGAGGGGGGCAAGGGCCTCGAGGCGCTCCTTGGGATCGTGGTTGCCGGCGATGACCAAGGCGGGCACCCCAAGCTCCCTAAGGCGCAGGAAAAACTCCACCGCCATGGCCTCGGCCTCGGCGGAAACCTGGGGGCGGTCAAAGAGATCCCCGGAAACCACCACCAGGTCCACCCCCTCCTTGGCCACCATCTCCAGAAGGGTTTTCAACGCCTCCCCGATCTCGGAAGTGCGGTCCACGCCCTTTAATACCTTGCCCAGATGCCAGTCCGCGGTGTGCAATAGGCGCACGGCTTCCATTATGCCAGCCACCGGTCTTCCGCCTTAATGGGTATGGCCATGGTCCTCGGGAGGCCCACCCCTTCCCCCCCGGAAGAACCAGGCCGCCATCAGGGTGGTGAGGGGCACCGCCAGAAGAAGCCCCAAGGAACCCAGCACCATGGAGGCGATCTCCGCGGCAAAGGGCTCGGTGTTCAGGAGGAAGCGCAAGGGGGTGGGATCCCGGGTGAGGAGAAGAAAGAGGGGCAAGGAACCTGCGGCGTAGGCCAAGACCAGGGTGTTCACCAGGCTGCCGATGTGGTCGTAGCCCACCTCCATGCCCCTACGGTAGAGCTCTCCAAGACCAAAGCGGGGGTTGGCGTGGGCCAGGGCCTGGACCACCGCCGCCTGGGTCACGCTCACGTCGGTCAAGGCCCCCAGCGTACCCACCACCACCCCTGCCAGGAAGAGGGAAAGGAGGTCCACACCTCCCCATTGCCTGAGGAGCAGGGCTTCCTCCGAGGCCAGGCCTGTAAACCCCATGCTTCGGGTGAAGAAGAGGGCCAGGAACAACACGAAGGCCACCGAGGCCAGGGTGCCCAAAAGGGCGGCGGTGGTCTTGCGGTTCACCCCGTGGACCAGGTAGACGGTGAGAAGAAGCACCCCCACGCTTCCCAAAAAGGCGTAGAGAAGGGGATTCCCACCCGCCGCCACCCTGGGAACCACGAAGTAGACCACCACCAAAAGGCTCAGGAAGGTACCTAGAAGCCCCCTAACCCCCTTCCCCCGGCCCAAAAGTGCTGCCAGAAAGGCAAATAGGCCCAAAAGGCCAAGGAGCCAGGGCATGCGATCCGGCTCGGTCACGTAGGTTTTACCGCCCTCCTGGTAGAGGACCACCCGCTGGCCCACCCGGTACCCGCCCCCGTCCACGGGTAGAAGGGCTTCCAGCCTCCCGCCCTCCACCTCCACCAGGGCCACATCCCGTTGGGCCTCGAGGGCCAGGATCCTTCCCACCAGATACCTTCCATCCCCCTGGGCTAAGGCGGGGAAAAGAAGGAACCCCAAAAGTATCCAAGGGCGCATACCCCCACTCTACCCGGCCACGATGAAAACTTCTTCTCAACTTGCTATCCTAAGGCCATGGAGCGCTCCACCCGGCAACGGCGGGCCATCCGGGAGGCCTTTTTGGAGGCGGGCCGTCCCCTTTCCCCCCAGGAGGTCCTGGAGCTCGCCCGGAAGAAGGTGCCCTCCTTGGGCCTCGCCACCGTGTACCGCACCCTGAAGGGGCTGGTGGAGGAGGGATTCCTCACCCTGGTGGCCCTTCCCGGTGAACCCTCCCGCTACGAACCCGCAGGAAAGGGGCACCACCACCACTTTCTCTGCCGCCTTTGCGGAAGGGTGTATGAGCTTTTGGGCTGCGACCTGGCTTTGGAGGGCCCCCTGCCCCCGGGCTTTTTGGCCGAAGGGCACGAGGTCATGGTCTACGGCCGCTGCCCGGAGTGCACCTAGTCCCACGCGGGGTAGGCCTCCTTGGGCCTACTCCAACGCACCTCCTCCAAGGCCCCGTCAAAGCGCAGGATGGCCGCCAGCCGGGCCCGGGAGTACACCCGGTAGGGTTCCTTGGGGATGAAGGCGGTCACGATGTCCACGTGCCGCGGGGTGGCGTACTCCAGCACCACATGCAGGGGAAGCTTCAACCGGGGAGGAAAGATCATGTAGCCCAAGACCAGCATCCTTTGGTCCTCGGGGTAGATGGCCAGCTCCCTGCCCCATTCCAAGGCCCTGAGCACATCCAGCTCGGTGAAGCCCTCCTGAAGCATGTGCTTGACCACATGGGGCCCCAGGCGGTAGCGGCCTTCCCGGAGGTGGGGGAGAAGGTCCGTTAACCTGCGAAACTTCCTCACGCAAACCCACCCCCTTTGCCTCAGTCTAGGGCCAGGCATAGGGAAAAGTGTGGGCTTTAGCGGTAAGGACCCAGGGCCCCAGGGTCCCGCACCGCTAAAAAGGCCCCGTAGACCCGGCTTGCCCCTGCCTTAAGGAGGGCTTCCTTGGCCCTTAAGAAGGTGGTCCCGCTGGTGAGGACGTCGTCCACGAGAAGCCAGCTTCCCTCCACCCGCAGCACGGGAACAAAAAGATCCTCGGGCAGGCGACGCCGGGCCCGGCCCCGGGTGGGCTGGCTTGGAGTGTAGCGCACCCGCCGCAAAACCCTGAGGTAGGGAAGCCCAAGGCGGGCTGCCAGGATCCGTCCCAGGAGCTCTGGGGGATTGTAGCCCCTAACAACCAACCGGGGAAGCAGGGTGGGAATGGCGGTGACCCCGGAAAGCCCCCAGCCCTGGGCCAACACCGCCTCCGCCAAGGGCTCGGCCAGGAGGGGGGCAAGGCCGAACCGCCTGCCGTACTTCAAGGCCCGCACCATCCCTCCCACCCGCCCGTAAAGACCCAGGTAAACCATCTCCCCCGCGGCAAAGGCCTTAAGGCCCTGGCGGCAGGCGAAGCAAAGAAGAGGTGCATCCAACTTCCCACCACATCCTGGGCAGGCATGGCCCAGTAGGCCCTCAAGAAGTCCCCAAAGCATCCCGTAAGGCCTCGTCAAAGGGTGGGTAGAGGATCCCCTTCTCCGTGATGATGCCCGTAAGGTAGCGATGAGGGGTAATGTCAAAGGCAGGATGGTAGGCAGCTACCCCCAAGGGGGCAAGGCGCACCCCCCTTAGCTCCAAGACCTCCTCGGGGGAGCGTTCCTCTATGGGGATCCCCTGCCCACTTTCCAGGCTTGGGTCCACGGAGGAAAGGGGCAGGGCGGCATAGAAGGGAATCCCGTGGTGGTGGGCGAGAACCGCCAGGGTATAGGTGCCGATCTTGTTGGCAAAGTCCCCGTTCAGGGCCATGCGGTCCACTCCCACGATGACCGCATCCACCCGGCCCTGGGCCATGAGGAAGCCGGCCATGTTGTCCGCGATCAAGGTGGCGGGAACCCCAGCCTTCTTTAGCTCATAGGCGGTGAGCCTGGCCCCTTGCAGGTAGGGCCGGGTTTCATCCACCCAGACATGGGAAACCCGCCCCTGGCGGTGAGCCTCCACAATAGCCCCCAAAGCAGTTCCGTACCCCCCCGTGGCCAGGGGGCCGGTGTTGCAGTGGGTGAGGACCTGGCCCCTTAGCACCTTGGCCCCATGCAGGCTTATGGCCCTTTCCGTTTCCTCCACCTCCCGCCAGATGGCCTGGGCTTCCTTAAGGCTTCCCGCCAGGTTCCCCCAGTGCGGGCGCATGCGATCCAGGGCGTAGAAGAGGTTCACCGCCGTGGGCCGGCTCTGCCTTAGAAGGCGGTCCGCCCCCTCCAGGTCCTCCCCGCTCAGGTGGGCCAGCACCATGCCATAGGCGGCGGAAACCCCGATGGCCGGGGCACCCCGCACCACCATGGCCCGGATGGCTTCCGCCATCTCCTTGGCAGTGCGCACGGGAACCCAGATCTCCTCGAGGGGAAGCTTCCTCTGGTCCAGAAGCCAGAAGACCCTTTCCTTCTCATCAAAGCGAAAGGGCAGGATCCTTTCCACCCCTAAAGCCTAACGCAGCCTTAACACCTTGTCGTCGTTTTGGCGCACCTGGCCCCGGCCATCGCGGTTGGAGGTGGTGACGTAAAGGGCTTCATCGGGACCCACCTGCACCTCCCTCAGGCGGCCAAAACCCGAAAGGGCCGTTTCCACCCGCGCCACCCGCCAGTGGCCCTTGTCCCCGTCCAGTACCAGCCGCAAGAGGGCCTGCCCCCTGAGGCCCGCCACGTACAGGTCCCCCCTCCAGAAGGCCAGGTTTCCGGGAGGGAAACCCTCGGGCCAGAAGTGAAGAGGGTCGCGGTAGCGGGGGTCGTCCCCCCGTCCCACCACCCGGGGCCAGCCATAGTTGCCCCCGGGAACGATGAGGTTTACCTCGTCATAGCCGAAGCCCCGTTCCCCGCTGGGCCCGTGCTCGCTGGCAAAAAGCTCCCCGGTCCTCGGGTGCCAGGCCAGGCCCTGGGGGTTGCGGTGGCCATAGCTATAGATCTCGGGCCTGGCTCCGGGACGGTTCAGGAAGGGGTTCCCCGGTGCCGGCTTGCCTTCCGGGGTGATCCTGAGAACCTTACCCCCCAAGGAGGACAGGTCCTGGGCCAGCTCCCGCTCGTACACCTCCCCTGTGGTCACGTACAGCATCCCATCGGGACCGAAGGCGAGCCGTCCCCCGGAGTGCAGGCCGTGAAAGCGGGCGGGAATGCCGTGCAGGACCACCCGGTCCAGCACGCCCCTATTCCCTTGGTGCCTCAGGCGCACCACCTGGTTCCTGAGGCCTCCTTCCTCCACCGTGCGGTAGGCGTAGAGGTAGGGCACCCGGGGAAACTGGGGATGGAGGGCGAGGCCAAGAAGCCCCGACTCCCCCCGGTGGTAAACGGGAAGCTCCGCGTAAAGCGAGGCCCTTCCCCCCTGCACCCACTGAATCCGCCCCGGCCGTTCGGAGACCAGGAAGCTCCTGTCGGGTAAAAAGGCCAAGGCCCAGGGCACCTCGAGGCCCCCCACCACCTCCTCCACCCGAATCCCCTGCGCCCGAACCAGGGAAAGCCCCAAAAAACCCAGGAGCACCCGCCTGCGGGAAACCATGCCCACCCCCTTTGGGGGAAGCCTAACACACGAACCTGGCACCCAGGGTGTACCCCGCACACCCCTGGAGGCCGGGAACCTAGGCCTTGGGATCCAAAATCACCTTCACCGCCTGCCCCGAGGCCAAGAGGCCAAAGGCCTCCCGGTACTGGCTCATGGGCAGGCGGTGGGTGATGAGGGGGGTAAGGTCCACCCGGCCCGAGTAGACCAAGGCGGTGCCCTGCATCCAGGTCTGCCAGAGCCTTCTTCCCGCGATGCCGTAGGCGGTGATCCCCCGCATGACCAGCTCCCCCGCCAGGTCAAAGCGAATGGGGTCCGAGGGAATGCCCAGGATCCTGGCCTCCCCCCCCGGGATCAAGGCCTTAAGCCCCTGGTGGATGGCCACCTCATTCCCGGAAAACTCCAGGAGGACCTCCACCCCGCTTCCCGTCACCTCCTCCACCACGGAAAGGAGATCCTCCTCCAGGGGGTTGACGAGCCGGTCGGCGTAGGGCCGGGCGAAGTTCAGGCGGTAGGGGTTGGGGTCGGATACCAGGATAGGCCCGGCCCCGCTGGCCCGGGCCACCATGGCCGCCATCAGGCCGATGGGCCCCGCCCCGGTGATGAGGACGCTTTTCCCGGAAACCCCGCTTCCCGCATACACCGTGTGCACCGCATTGCCGAAGGGTTCCAGGATGGCCCCCACCTCAAAGGGCAGGTCCTTGGGGTTCACCCAGGCGTTTTCCGCTGGCACCACCACGTACTCGGCAAACCCGCCGTCCCGGTCCACCCCCAGGATCTGGGTGTTCAGGCAGACATGGTAGTTGCCCGTGCGGCAGGCGGGGCAGGCATGGCAAACAACATGGCTTTCCAGGCTCACGTGGTCCCCCACCTGGGGCCTTTTCACCCCGGGCCCCACCCGTTCCACCACCCCGCTGAACTCGTGGCCGGTGATGAGGGGAGGCTTGATCCGGCCCCTTGCCCAATGGTCCCACCGCCAGATGTGGAGGTCGGTGCCGCAGATGCTGGCAGCCTCCACCCGCACCAGGATCTCCCCCGGGCCCGGCTCGGGCACGGGGCGTTCCACCAGGGTTAGGCCCTCTTCCGGGGCCAGCTTGGCTAAAGCGCGCATACCTGGGCCATGCTACCACCGGTAAAGGGCACCCACGCCGAAGCGGGTGGTGTCCGCCGCCTCGAGGCTAAAGCTCAAGCCCAAAGCCGGGGTAAGGTCGTACCCCAGGGTGAAGGTGAAGCGGGCAAGCCTGCCATCCCCTGGCAGGAAGGTGGAGCCCAGGGAAAAGGTGAGGCCATCCCGGCGGTACTGGGCGCTCAGGGTCTGCTCCCCTCTGAGGTCCAGCTGGTAGCCCAAGAAGAGCTCGGGACTCAGGTACTTGCCCACGGAAAAGCGGGTTTCCTCCAGATCTCCCCCCTGGAGAAGGGGAAGCTGCACCTGGAAGCGGTCAAGGCCCAAGGAACGGGCCAGCTCCCGCTCCAGCTGGCCCAGCACCAGGTTCTCCAAAGCGGCCCCCAGGGCCACCTGGGGGAGGGTTTCCGCCAGCCGGGTGACATCGGGGGTACCCAGGGTGAGGAGAGCGTAGATCTCGGGCTCACTGAGGGGCGGCTCGGAGGTGAAGTGGGGCTCGAGGCGCACCTTCACCCGGCCGTTTTCCCGCAAAAACTCCCCCCTGGCCTCCAGAAAGACCTTGTAGCCCCGGGTTTCCGCCTGGGCCCTAAGGCGAAACTCGGGGAGAATGCCCCGGTCGGGGAAAAAGCGCAGGAAGCTTGCCGTGGAATCCAGGGTAAAGAGGGAATCCCAGAGGCGGAAGTTACCCCACAGGGCCTCCACCTGTCCGGACAGGTAGGGGTCGGTGTAGCTGCCCCCCAGAAACACCTCTCCCTTGAGCTCCCCCTGGGCCAGGCTTTCCTGCACCAGGACCCCCCTTTCCGCATACACCCGCACCCCCTCGAAGACCAGGGGCACGGGGGTGGGCTTTCCCGCCCCGCTTCCCCCCAGCTCCACCCCCCCCTGGGTCAGCTCCTTGGCCCTTGCCTCCGGCAGGGCCAGCCTGGCCCTCAGGACCTCGGCGTTGCCCGTGAGGTGGTAGGTGCCCTTCTCCTCGTAGAGGAAGAAGCTCTTCACGTCCAGAAGGCCCTCTTGCAGGTAGTACCGGGGGTAGTAAAGGGGAAGCCGGCCGTAGCCGGCAAGGCGCAAGGGGAAGAGGGTTCCCTGGGCCTGGGCCTCCCCCAGGTGGATCTCCACCCCGTAGCCCGGGTAGCGGAAGGCTACCTCCGCCGGGGTTTCCTCCTTCAGCCCGGGCAGGGTAACCACGCCCTTGGCGCTAACTTGAAATTCCTCCAATCTGCCCCCGAGGCCCAGCCTGGCCTTCCCGGGGAAGGGAGCCAAAAGGGTGAGCTCCCCCTCCGCCCGCGCGCCCCCGTTCAAGGAGAGTAGCCCCTGGGGAAGATACCCCGCCACCGGCCCCAAGCGGAAGCGGAAGTCCTTAAACTCCACCTGGAAACCCTCCCCCTTAAGCCTCAGGAGGAGGCTTCCCGAACCCTCGGGCCGGTAGGGCTTTAAGGGAGGCACCACCTGGAGCACCGGGGTGAAGACCGTGTCCTTGAGGCTTAGGTAAAGGTCGCTTCCCTCCGGGCTCCAGTACCCCCCGCCCTCCCAGCTTCCCCGGCCCAGAAGGCGGAGCCGATCCACCAGGACCCGGCCTTCCTCCAGGCGAAAGACCGCCTGGCCCTTAAGCTCATCCCCAGCCCCCACGAAGCGCAAGGCCTCCCCCACCAGGACCCCCTCGCCCCGCAAGGGGTGGGAAAGGGGAAGGCGGAGCCGCACCGCCCCCGTCCAGTAGGCCTCCCCCTCCAGGGGCCCCGCCACCGCCATGAGGAGGAGATGCAGGGGAAAGCCCCGGAGGGAAGCGGAAAGGTCCAGCCGATCCCCCTCGAGGGCCACTTGGAAGGGACTTTGCCCAAGCTGCCCCTCCCCCTGCACCAACCCAGGCCCCAAAGCTCCCGCGAAGAGGAAGGGCAGGCGGCTTCCCGCCACCTCCGCCTCCCCCTCCAGCCGGCCCTGGGCCCGGGTACCCTCCAGGGCCAGCTCCCCGGAAACCACCCCCTTTAGATAAGGAGCGTAGCGGCCCACGAGATCCTCCAAGGCCGCTCCCTCCAGGCGAAGCCTGCCGCTAAGGGGAAGAAGCCTTCCTTTGGCGGTGATCCGGCCCACCGCTCCCTCCAGGGCCCCCTCCACCTGGTATCCTTCCCCGAAAACCCGGCCCTGGAAGCGGCTTTCCAGGGGGGGAAGGGGAAGGTTCACCTGGAGTTCGCCAGCAGGGGGATAGGCAAGCTCGCCGGCAAGGTAGGGACCCTCCGCCCGGAGCCTGGCTTCCAAAAACCTCCCCTCCACCTCCAGGGCCTGTTCCCCCGCCCGGTAGAAAATCCGGTAGGCCCCTCCAAGATCCACCTCTCCCTGAAGCCTCCCCGCCCCCGCCGCCCACCAGGAAAAGGCAGGATGCTCCCCCAAGAGGCGCACCCGGTCCTTCTCCCCTTCCAGGCGCAAGCGGAAGCCGGAAAGGTCGAAGGCCAAGGCCCCCTCCACCTTGCCCCCGGCATAGGCCAAGGCCCCTTCCCCTTGGGGGCTGGTCAGGATCAGGGACAGATCCTTCAGGTTCAAGCTTCCCTCCAGGGGCAGGCCCACCCCGGGCACCCGGTAGTCCAGAAGAAGCCTATCCCCCTGCCCCAAAACCCCAAGGCCCCCGGGCAACAGGGCCTTAAGGATCCTGCCCTCCCCTTCCGCCTGGCGGGCCGCCAGGTCCAGGCGCACTCCCCCCACCTCCAGAAGAGGCCAGGCCAGGCGCACCCTTTCCCCCAACACCTCCCCCTGGAGTTCGGGAACCTGTTTACCGGAAAGCTCCAGGCTTCCTTCCTTAAAGGCCACCTTTCCCTTCCAGGCCTCCTGCCAGGCCACCTGCCCCTCGAGGTCCCCGTGGAACCCCAGGGTGAGCCCTTCCCTTCCGTACCGCCCTTCCACCTCAGCCCTCCGGCCCCAGGCCAGGAGGACCAGGTTCAACCCCACTTCCCGCCAGGGACCCTCCACCCTGCCGGAAAGGGTCAAGGGGCCATAGCGGAACCCCTCAAACCGAAAGGCCACGCCCTTAGGCCCCACCTCGCCGGAAACCCCTGCCCCAGAAACCCCCACCTGGAAGCCCTGAAGCCCCATCAGGGAAAGCGCCACCTCCCCGTAGCGGTACCGGCCCTTAAGCCACTCCCCGGGATAAACCCCTTCGGCCCAAAGCTCCCCCAGGCCCCGGGGCAGGGCCCCGGCGTAGCGGTAGGCCAGGCGGAAGGGGGAAAGATCCAGCCGCCCGGAAAGGGGAAGCCCCTCTCCTAAAAGATCCAGGCCCAGCCCCTCTCCCCGGGCCAGGACCGCTCCATAGGGAGTGGAAAGCCTGCCCTCCCCCGTAACCCTTCCCCAGTACCCCTTCTCCGCCAGGTAGCGGTACTGGCCCTGGAAGGCCACGCCCTGGTACGCCAGGCTCCCTGAAACCCAGGCCTCGAGGCCCGGGCACCTCCCCAAGGGCAAAGGCAGGCAGAACCCTCCCTCCCATAGGCCCTGCCAGGCCCCCTCCCCCTGGAGCTGGAACAAGCCCGCCCCGAGGTCCACCCTTCCGGCAAGCCCCCCCTGGGGCAGGGGGTAGCGGAGGGTGAGGAGGCCGGAAAGCCCCTTCCGGTAGCGGGCTTCCCCCATAAGCCCCGGCCCCTGGAAGCTCCCCACCACCTCCCCATCCCGGTACCTCACCCCCACCTTCTCCCCAAGCACCTCCCCCAGAAGCTCCGCCCCAAGAGGCCAGAGCCAGGCCTTCCCGGATAGCCGTCCCTCCGGACGCTCCAGGCTTACCTGAAGGGCCTCCTGCCAGGGCCCATCCGCCTCCGCCTTAACCCGCACGGGAAGGCCAAAGGGGGCGAGGTCCCGGTCCAAGTCCAGGACCAGATGCCCCTCCGCAAGCCTCAAGCGGAAACCCTCCGCCTCCCCTACCAGGGAAAGGGCCTCCACCCCTAAGGGCCCACCCCGGTAGCGGTAGGCAAAGCGGAAGGGCAAAACCTCCCCGTTCCCCAAGAGGCTTCCCTGGCCCTCGAGGTGGCCCAAGGGCTGACCCCGGGGAAGCCCAGGCCACCCCGCTTGAAAACTGCCCTGGGCTTCCAGCCATGCTTGGCCCAGCCCCAGGCGGTATTGGGCTCTCCCGGAAAGGAAAAGGTCCTTCAAGGTCGCTTCCGCCGCCACCTCCCCCGGAAGGTCCTTGCCCTTTAGGGTAAGGTGCAAAGGCCCTTCCCCCTCCCCTTTTAGGAGAAGCCCATGCCCCTCCGCCCAAAGCCTTCCCCGATACCCCTCCGGGCCCCAGGAAAGATCCAACCGAAGGGCCATTCCCTCCACCTTGCCCTCGCCCTGCGCCGAAAGGTGCCAGGCCCCGTCGTACCGGGCCAACAAGGCCAAGGGCGCCTCCCAGGAAACCTCCGCCCGGGTTCCCTCCCCCTCTAGGCGCAAGGGCCCTTCCTGCTCCAGGTAGCGGAGGCTCCTAAACCTTCCCTCCCCACGGTAGCGGCTCCCCTCAAAGGCCCACACCACCTCCCCTTCCCCGTAAGGGGAGGCATGGCGCAGGGTACCCTCCCCCCTCAAGGCCAAGAGGTTTACCCGGCCCGCAAGCTCCGTCCACCCAAGCCCTTCCTGCTGGTAGCGGGCTTCCAGGGCTACACCCTCCAAGGAACCCCTAATCCCAAGCCCCACAGGACCGTAGCGGAAACTCCCCTCCACCTCCCCTTGAAGCCCGGGCCCCAGGTGGAACCTGCCCTCCCCGGATAACCCCCCTAGCCCCCAGAGCCTCCCCTCCTTGGGAGCCCAGGCCAAACCCGCATCCCGATCGCTGAGGAGGAGGCGGAGAATCCCTTCCCGGTAGTCCAGGGCCAGGGATTCTGTCCCATAGCGCACCCGCGCCCAGGCCTCCCCTTCGCCGGAAAGGGTCAGCCTCCCCCCCGCCCTTCCCGCAAGGGAAAGGCCCAGGGCCCGGGCCAAAGGGGCCACCTCCTCCAGGGAAAACCCCACCTCCTCCCCCGTTAGCGCCGCCTCGCCGCCCTCCCACCTTAGGGCCAGAAAGGGCTTACCCTGGTATCCCCCCTGGAAGGTGAAGGGCAGGCCGGCAAAGTTCCCCTCCCCCTTCCCCGCCACCTGAAGCCCCTGGCCCTGGAAACTCCCCGCAATCCTTCCCTCCTTTCCCAGGACAGCAAAGGGCAAGGCCAGGCTACCCCTATAGTTAAGTCCCTCCCCCTCGAGGGACAAGGGACCTTGCAACCGGTAGCGAAGGCTCCCCTCCTCGGTCCACACCTGGCCCGAAAGGGGCATGGCGCCAAAGTAGGGAAGCCGAGCCTCCCCGGAAAGCCCCAGGCGGAAGGCCCGCCAGGGCCCTTCCCCCTCCGCCTTTAGGCGCACTCCTAGCCCGTTTTTCTCGTACTCTCCCCGCACGGCCAAGGAAAGCCCTTCCGGGGAAACCTGGCCCTCTCCCTGGAAGTAGGGCCCAGAAAGCCTTGCCCGGGCGGCAAGAAGCTCCTCCCCGGTCAAAAGGGCCTCCCCGTAGGGGCTTTCCAGCCTAAGCCTTCCACCCCGGGTGCCCCAGGTGCCGCTGGCCCGTACGGGAAGCCCCCAAGGGGAGAGGTCAAAGGCCTCCGCCTGGAGCAGAAGGCTTAGCTCCTCCTCGTACCCTCCCAGGAGACGAAGACCCGGAGCCTGGCCCTGGAAGCGGAAGCCCGCCCCCCGCCCCACCAGGTCGAGCCTTAGGTCCAGCTTCTCCAGGTGGGCCTGGGCCTGGTAGGCAAGCCCCAGGAGGTCCAGCTTCCCTGCCATCCGCACCGGACCCGCATAGGGAACCTCCCCCTGCCCCCTTACCCTTAGGTCCCGCCAGCCTCCCTGAGCCTCCACGCGGCCATAGGGAGAGGAAAGGCTAAGCTGGCCTCGTTCCAGGGTACCCTCCGCCTGGAAGCGGCCGGAAACCCCTCGGTACCTCCAAGGAAGGGTCAGGTGGAAGGGATACCGCCCGGCGAACTCCAGCCTCCCCACCCCCAGCACTTCCAAACCTTTCCGGTCCAGACGGAAGGCCAAAGGAGGCACCTCGAGGCCCTCCGGCAGGGGAGGGAGGAACCTACCCGCAATCCGCAGCTCCGGGTAGACCTCCCCTTCCCCCTGGGCGTACCCCTTTAGCCCCGCCAGGACCAGCCCTCCACTCTCCCCCTGCAAAACCCCTGCCAGCCAAGGGGTTTCCACCCGGGCCCAGCCCTGGAAGCCCCCATCATAGAGGAGGTCCGCCCCAAGGACCAAGGGTCCCAGCCGCGCCCTTCCCCTCAGGCTTAAGCCCCCTTGATAGCGCAGGAGGAGGTCCTGGGCCTTCAAGGTGAGGCCCGGCTTTGGGTCGTAAGCCCCAGCAAAGGGGAGGCTTCCCCAGGGGGTCATGAGCCTTCCCTGGATCTCCGCCCCCAGGCGGCGCAGGTTCCCTTCCGCCTCCAGGTAACGGCCCTTCAGGGCAAGCCTTCCTGAAAGCTCGCCATCCCGGTACAGGGCCTGCCCGGAAAGACGGAACTCCTCCAGGGCATGGATGGGCAGGTCCCGCAGGCGCAGGGCCAGGATCCCACCCCGGTACTCCCCCTCCCCATAGGGGCTTCGGAAGCGGAAGGCTCCCTTTTCCTGCCCCACCTGCAAGGGGAAGGTTGCATAGGGGGAGGTGTAGTGCAAGGAAGCCTCGAGCCTCCCCGAGATCAGCCTTCCCTCCCCCCTAAGGCTCCCCACCGCCAGGGGCGTGGGGCTAAGGGCCAGAAGAAGATGGCTCCAGGTTCCCCGGAGGGCCAAGGGTCCAAGCTGGCCCGCCACTTGCTCCCCATTCCCTGCCACCTCCCCCGAAAGATCCAGGGGCCGGAAGAAGGGAAGGTGCACCCCAGGGCTTTGCACCCGGGCCTGCCACTGGCTTCCGTCGCTTTCAAAGGCCACCTGGGCCCATCCCTCTAGGGGCCTGGGCCAGGCCACCTGGCCCTGGGCTTCCGTGCGGTTTCCCTGGCCCTTGAGGACAACCCTGCTTCCCAAGGAGTCCTCCAGGCTCGCCTGGTAGTCATGACCCACCAAGCCAAGGCCCAGCCGGTAGGTGCGGTCAAAAAGCCTTCCCTCCGCCTCCGCCTTCAGGGAGAAGACCTGGTCGAAGGAAAGGGTTCCCTGGTGGCGGAAGGGCTCGGAGAGAAACCGCCCCTCCCCCAAAAACCTTCCCTTGACCCGGATCCGGTCCCAACCCTCCCCCTCAAGCCGAAGCTCCCCATCCCCCTCCACTGGCAGGGAAAGGCGGTAGTGCCGGGCCAGGGCGGGAAGCCGGGGCCGGCCCGTGAGAAAGAAGCGGTAGCGTTCCGCCTTCAGGTCCACCTCGGCCCTTGCGGAAAGGGGCCCCTCGAGGCCCACTCCCTTTAGCTCCGCCGTCACCCGATCCTCCCTTAGGCGGATGGGCCCCGCCACCCCGGTCAAGGTGAAGCCCACAAGCTCCACCACTCCCCCTTCCACCTGGCTTTCCCCCTCCACCCCGGAGGGCAGGAGGCGGAAAACCCCAGAAAGCCTGCCCCCCTTAAGCCCCGGGTAGAAGAAGGAAAGCCCTGCCACCTCGCCCCTATAGCGCACCTCCCAGGCGGAAAGATCCCGGGCCAAGGCATGCGCCTCCCCCTGGAAGCTTCCCCCGGGAAGCCGGGCGATAAAGGCATAGGGGTTTTCCCCGGCCAAGGTGAGACGCAGGGGGGGCAGGAAAAGCCTCTTCCCCTTGGGAAGCTCCACCTGGACCTCCTCCAGGAGAAGCTGCCGATAGACCACCCTTATGGCCGGGGGTGGTCCGGGTTTTTCCGGGATCAGGGCCTCCCAGGTGGGCTGGACCTTAGCCCTCTTCACAGACACGGAAAGGGGAAGTTCCTTGCGAAGAAGCCCTAGGAGGTCATAGCCCAAGCGCACTTCCTCCGCCTTCAGGGCCAGGCCCGGCCCCTGAAGGTCCACCCCCTCGAGGCGGAGGCCAAAGAGAAGGTGGCCCCGCACCTCCCCCACCTGCCCCTGGAAGCCCGAAAGGGCAAGTCCCCGCTCCACGGCAAGCCGCAAAAGGGGAGGCCAGGCCAAAAGGAGAAGGGCCAGGGCGAACCCCAGGAGGAGGAGAAGCCCCCGCCGCATCCCTATTAGCATAGGCAGCGGAGATGAAAACCGCGTGGCAAAGAAGCTAAAATGCCACCATGCCGCGCCTGGTGGCCTTGGTCAAGGGAAGGGTACAGGGAGTGGGGTACCGGGCCTTCGCCCAGAAGAAGGCCCTGGAGCTGGGTCTATCGGGCTATGCGGAAAACCTCCCCGACGGCCGGGTAGAGGTGGTGGCGGAAGGCCCCAAGGAGGACCTCCTCGCCTTCCTCCACCACCTCAAGCAGGGACCCCGCCTGAGCCGGGTGGAGGAGGTGGAGGTCCAGTGGGCCGAGGAAACCGGCCTAAAGGGGTTTTACGTGTACTGAGGAGCCTGGGCCCAGGGCTGGGGCCGAACCCCCACCTTAAGGAGGGCCTCCGCCAGGGCCTCCCTGAGCTCCGAAACCCCCGTACCCTTCAAGGCGGAAACCGGCACCCCGCCCAGCTTCTCCCGCAAATAGAAGAGGTCGTAGGGAGCCGCCCGGTCCGCCTTGGAAAGGGCCAGGACCCGGGGGGCCTCCACCCCCAGCTCCGCCAGAAGCTCCTCCACCACCCGGTACCGCCCCATGGCCCCTTCCTCCGAGGCATCCAGGACGTGGATGAGAAGATCGGCCTCCCGCACCTCCTCGAGGGTGGCCCGGAAGGCGGTGAGGAGCTCCTTGGGCATCTGGCGGATGAAGCCCACGGTATCCGTGAAGAGCACCTCCCCCACCCCCGGCAGGAAGCCCCGGCGGGTGAGGGGCCTTAGGGTGGCGAAGAGCTTGTCCTCCCCCGGCTCCCCACCCCGGGCCAGGGCCTGGAGGAGGGTGGTCTTGCCGGCGTTGGTGTAGCCCACCACGGCGATGAGGGGCACACCCCGGCGCTTCCTCTGCCGCCTCGCCTCCTCCCGGCGCCGGGTGTACTCCTGGAGCTTGTGGCTTAGGTGGGCGATCCTTTCCTGAAGCCTTCTCCTGTCCACCTCCAGCTTGGTTTCCCCGGGCCCCCGGGTACCGATCCCACCCCCCAGGCGGCTCAGCTCCTTCCCCTTCCCCACCAGGCGGGGGAGAAGGTACCTCAGCTGGGCCAGCTCCACCTGGGTCTGGGCCTCAGGGGTTTTGGCGTGCAGGGCAAAGATGTCCAGGATGAGCTGGGTCCGGTCCAGGACCTTGAGGCCCGTGGCCTTCTCGATCTCCCGGGCCTGGGTGGGGGTGAGCTCCAGGCCGACGATGAGGGTGGAGGCGTTTTCGTGGTAGGCCAGGCTCTTGAGCTCCTCCAGCTTGCCCAGCCCCACCAGGTACCGGGGGTCCAGGTGAGGGCGGAAGACCAGCACCTTTTTCACGGGCACCCCGCCAGCGGTGCGGGTGAGCTCAGCGAGCTCCGATAGGTAGGCCTCCGCCTCGGGGCCTTCCCCCCGGTCCACCCCCACCAGGATGGCCCGCTCCCCGCTTCCATCCACCAGCTCCCGCACCCGGGCCTGGCGGGCCAGCTCCTCCTCCAGGGCCTCCACCTCCGCCCGGTGGTCAAACTCCAGGTACTGGAAGTAGGGCTTGGGGGGAAGGATGCGCCAGTCCTCCTCCAGGGCCTTGGGCGGGGAGAGAAAGGCCAGGTGCAGGGTGGTAGGCCTCCCGTCCTCCACCTCCAAAGCCGCCAAGCTGTCCAGGCGGTTCAGGAAGAGCACCGAGAGGTCGGGGCGGGAAAGCCCCCCCTTGGCCAGGTGGGTGTGGAGAAGCCGGAAGCCCGATAGCCTCCACTCCCCCCTGGCCCCCTCGGGGATGGGCAGGTCCTTGGCATCCCCCACCCCCACCCGCACCACCCGGCCCTCCCGGTCCAGAAGGAGGCTGATGGGCCTCCCCACCTCCTGGGAAAGCCCGGCCAAGACCTGGGCCAGCTCGGGGGTGAGAACCCTTTCCTTGGGGATGCGCCTGCGGTACAGGTTGGAAAGCCTCTTGAGCTCGCTTTTCTTGAGCCCCTCGGTCTTGCCGAAGATCTTCTCCAATGCACCCTAAGTATACCAAAAACCCCCGCCTAGCCCTAGATTGAAAAAGGTGCGCTGGCTTCTCATGGCCCTCCTCCTCACCCCGGCCTTAGCCCAACCAGGTTACGACTGGATCGTGGTCCTGGGGGCGGCCCAGTACGGGGGAAGACCCTCCCCTGCCTTGGAAAGGCGCCTTCAAGCCGCCTTATCCCTGTACCAAAAAGGCCTAGCCCCCAAGGTAGCGGTAGCGGGAGGCAAGGCCAAAGGGGACCGGTACAGCGAAGGGGAGGTGGGCTGCCGCTACCTGCGGCAAAGGGGCGTGCCGGCCAAGGCCCTCCTTTGCGAGGGCCAGAGCCAAAACACCTACGAGAACCTTCTCTTTTTGAAGCCCCACCTATCCGGACGGATCCTCCTGGTCACCGATGCCCCCCACCTGCCCCGGGCCCTTTTCCTGGCCCGTCTCTTGGGCCTGGAAGCCGAGGGCTACCCGGTGCCCGGGGAATACCCCCTCTCCTACTGGCTCCGGGAAACCCTGTACCGCATCTGGCTTTACCTGGGCCTAAGGCCCTTCCCCGGCAGCTTTTCCCAACACGGCCTCAAGAGCCTTCCTCCAGATGCTTTAGGGAATCCAGGTACCCCTGCAAAAGGGCCTTGAGCTGGGCCACAAAGAGGGTCTTCTCCCGCTTAACCCGCTCCACCTCCCCCTTTAGGCGCCTGAGTTCCTCCGCCGCCTCCCTAAGCACCTGGTCCTTAGCCGCCAGGGCCTCCTTCCTGATGAGGTCCGCTTCCTTTTCCGCCTGGGCCTTGAGCTCGCGGGCGATGCGCTCCGCCGCCACCACCGCCCGCTTAAGCTCCCCTTCCGCCTCCTTTAAACGGGCGTTTTCCTCCTCCAAGGCCTTGAGCTTCTCTTTAAGGCCCTCGTTCTCCTGGATGAGGCCCTCCATCACCTCGGCCACCCGGGCCAGGTAGGCCCTGACCGCTTCCCTCTGGTACCCCCGAAGCCCCGTGGGAAACTCCTGATAGCGAATGTCCAAGGGAGTTAGGTCCATGTGCACCTCAGTCTACAAAAAGCGCCCGGCCCACCCGCACCAGGGTGGCCCCTTCTTCGATGGCGATGGGAAAGTCGTCGGACATGCCCATGGAGCGCTCGGGAAGGCCATAGCGGTCGGCAAGCTCTGAAAGCCTGCGGAAGATGGGGCGGACCACGGCCTCAGGGCCTATGGGGGGCACGGTCATGAGGCCCAGGACCGAAAGATGCTCCATCTCCCGTATGCGGGCCAAGGCCTCAGGGAGCTCCTCCTCCAAAAACCCGTGCTTCTGGGGCTCCCGGCCCAGGTTCACCTCCACCAGAACCTTAAGCCTCATCCCCGCCTTCGCCCCCACCCGGTCCAAGGCCTCCGCCAGACGCAAGGAGTCCAGGGAGTGGATGAGGGCAAACCGGGGGGCGAACTTGGCCTTGTTGCGTTGCAAGGGGCCGATGAGGTGCCACTCGGCCTTCAAGACCTCCATCTTCTTCAAGGCCTCCTGTACCCGGCTTTCCCCCAGGGGGAAGGAACCGTAGCGGAGTACCTTCTCCCGGATCTCCTCCACGCTCCTCCCCTTGGTCACCGCCACCAGGCGCACCTCCCTTGGGTCCCGCCCGGCGCGACGGCAGGCGGCCTCCATGGCTTGGAGCACCTGGGGAAGCCCCATGGCCTAAAGCTCGGCCAGGATGCCCCGCACGAAGCGGCGGAAGATGGGCCCGGTCCTGGCGGCCACCTCCAGGACCTCCGCCTCGGTGGCGTGGTGCTCCCTCTCCGGCACCGCCATGTCCG
The DNA here is from genome assembly GCF_000511705.1 of Thermus sp. NMX2.A1. Classification (NCBI taxonomy): domain Bacteria; kingdom Thermotogati; phylum Deinococcota; class Deinococci; order Thermales; family Thermaceae; genus Thermus; species Thermus sp. NMX2.A1. The sequence continues at coordinate 13,144 of NZ_ATNI01000057.1, read as the reverse complement.
TGATGGTGGAAAGGCCCAGGACCCTGGCCCCCAGGTGCCTTAAGGCGATGACCTCGGGAACCGTGGACATGCCGATGGCATCAGCCCCGAGCTCCCTAAGCATCCTGAGCTCGGCCCGGCTGGCGAAGCTGGGCCCCAGGAACCAGGCGTAGACCCCCTCAAAGAGGTGGAGGTCCTGCTTCCTGGCCACCTTGCGGGCAAGCTCTATGAGGCCCGGATCGTAGGCCTCAAACATCACGGGGAAACGGGGGCCTAAGCGCTCGTCGTTTTTCCCCCTAAGGGGGTTGGTCCCGGCGAAGTTGATGTAGTCCAGGTGGAGCATGATCCCCCCCGCCCGGAACCTGGGGTTTAACCCCCCGGCCGCCGAGGTGAGGATAAAGGTCTTGGCCCCCAGGAAATACCCCACCCGCACGGGGAACACCACCTCCTCGGCGCTGTAGCCCTCGTAGTAGTGGACCCGGCCTTGGTACACCAGAACCCGCTTGCCTTCCAGCTCCCCCAGGATCAGCCTCCCCGCATGCCCCGGGGCGGTGGAAAGGGGAAAGTGGGGGATCTCCCCGTAGGGGATCTCCGCCTCCTTGGCCACCTCCTCCGCCAGGGGGCCAAGCCCCGAGCCCAGGACGATCCCCACCTCGGGGAGAAAGCCGGTCTTGGAGCGAATGTAGGCCACGGCCTCCTGGATCTTGTCGTAGACTTCCATGGCGAACATTCTACTCTCACGCCCCCTTCACCGGCCTCTGGTAAGCTTTGCGCCATGAAACGGCTTTTTGCCCTGGTGTTCCTGGGCCTTCTGGCCCTGGCGGCCCCCATCCGCGAGGTGGCGGTGGAGGGAGGCGACCCCGTCCTCCAGGCCCTGGCCCGGGCGGCCTTGCCCTTCGGCGTGGGGGACGAGCCCGGGGACCTCGAGGAGGCCCGGAAGGCCATCCTGGCCACCGGCTACTTCCAGCAGGTGGAGGTCCGGCTGGAAGGGAATGTCCTCTGGGTCCGCCTCACCCCCTACCCCCCCATCGGCCAAGTGAGGGTGGAGGGCAAGGCTTTCCCCCAGGAGGCCCTCCTGCGCTTTCTGGAGCAGAACTTCGCCATCGGCCCGGAGGCCACCTATAACCCCATCCGGGCCGGGGAGGCCGCCAAGGCCCTGGCCGAGGCCTACCGGCAGAATGGCTTCCCCTTCTCCCCCAAGGTGGAGGTGGAGGCCAAGGAGCAGGCGGGCAAAATGGCCCTCACCTTCCGGGTGGAGGAAAGCCCGGAGGTGAAGGAGGTCCGCCTCACGGGGGCGAGCCTTCTACCCGAGGCCGAACTCCTAAAGGCCCTGGAGCCCCTCAAGGGCCCCTTTGACTTCGCCAAATACCAGGAGGCCTTAAGGGCCCTCGGCGCCCGCTACGAAAAAGCAGGCTACCGCTTTAGCGGCCCCGATCCCCAGGGAAGCCGCCTCGAGGGGGGCATCCTCACCGTGGCGGTGCGGGAGCTTAAGGTGGTGCGCATCCAAGGAGGTGGCCTGGACCTCACGGGCTTCCCCCTGAAGCCGGGGGACTACCTGCGCTACGACCTCCTTCTGGAAGGGGTGCAGGCGCTTTCCAAAAAGCTTTCCCGGGTGGTGAACTTCAACCTCACCCCCGAGGGGGAAGGGGTGGCGCTGGAGCTTCAGCTGGGCCCGGAAGGCGGGGTGATCGAGCGGGTGGAGATCAGCGGCAACACCGCCTTCCCCACGGAAACCCTCCTGGCCCTCCTCCGCCTGAAGCCGGGAGAGGTCTACACCCCCGCCCTGGCCCAGGAGGACGCCCGGCGCCTCGCCAGCCACTACCAGGAAAAGGGCTACGAGGTGGCCGACGTGCGCTTTGGCTTCCAGGAAGGGGTCTTCCGCCTGCAAGTGCTGGAGCTCAAGATCGGGGGCTACCGCCTGGAGTGGCAGGGAGACCACCGCACCCAGGAGGAGGTGATCCTGAGGGAACTTCCCAAGCCAGGGAGTCTCTTCAGCGTCCCCGCCCTGCGCCAGGGCATCGCCCGCCTCATGGCCACGGGGCTTCTCTCCGAGCCCCCCGGGGTGCGCCTGGCCCCCGGGGAGAAGGAGGACCAGGTGGTGGTGGTCCTCTCCCTGAAGGAGGCCCGCACCGGGCTCTTCCAGCCCGCCCTGGGCTGGAGCTCCCTGGAGGGGTGGTCAGGAAGCGTGTCCTTCAAGGAAACCAACCTCTTCGGCCTGGCCCACCAGGTGGGGGTGGACCTGGCCTTTGTGCAAAACGACGCCAAGGACAACCTTTCCCTCTCGGTCAGCTACGCCATCCCCTGGCTCTACCTGGACTACTGGGACCTCAAGGAAGTGCGCACCAGCCTTTCCTTCAGCCTCTTTTCCACCCCCATCGGCAACAACAAGCTCCTGGACGGCAGCACGGACACCGGCTGGGAGTACACGGAAAGGCGCACCGGCGCGGGGTTCTCCCTCTCCCGTCCCTTCTCCCAGGAGTTGGAAAACCTGCGCCTATCCCTGGGGCTTTCCGCCAGGCGGTCGGCGTATGCCCTCGAGGTCTTTGACCCCAACGCTCCCTGCAACCCTGCCGTCACCGATACCAGTGACCCCAAGTACTGCGACGGCACCAACTACAAGGACCCCAACCAGGCTAAAAGCCTCCTCCCCACCCCCGGCTGGACCCTGAGGCTGGACACCGGCGTCACCTACACGGACGTGGACAACCCCCGCTTCCGCACCCAGGGGTACGAGGCGGGCCTCAGCACCGGCCTCGGTCTTTCCTTCCCCGACACGGGGGGGCGGAGCTTCTTCGTGCCCCTGGTGGCCACGGGCAAGACCTACTACGGCCTGGACCAGGAGAAGCGGCAGGCCCTGGCCTTCCGCCTCTCCGCCGGCACCCTCTTGGGCTTCCCCCCGGAAAGCGAGCGCTTCTTCCTCTCCGGGGGTGGGGCTGAGGCCTTCCTCCTCAGGGGCTACGAGGACCGCAAGTACGGAGGGCTTTCCTTCGCCACGGCCAGCGTGGAGTACCGCTACAACTTCAACCTCTCCCCCCAAGGGGGCACGAATCTTTACGGGATCCTCTTCACTGACCTGGGGCTTGCCGACAACACCGGTGGGGTGAAGTGGGGGGCGGGCCTGGGCTTCCAGCTGGACCTGGACCTCTTTGGGGCCCTTCTCCCCTCCCTGCGCCTGGACTACGCCTTCAGCCCGGAAAGCCCCACGGGAAGGCTCCACTTCCGCATAGGGCCCATGTTCTAGAATGGGCTTGTGGCCCAGGAAGTCTTAAGTCCTAGCCTCGAGGCCCTTGCCCAAGTGTGCCGCCGCTACGGCGTGCGGCGCCTTTGGGTGTTCGGTTCCTTTGCCCGGGGCGAAGCGGACGAACAAAGCGACCTGGATCTCCTGGTGGAGTTCTACCCTGGGCAGGTGCCCGGCCTAGACTTTATCCGCTTAGAAGAGGAACTTTCCCGCCTCTTTGGGAGGCGGGTAGACCTCCATACGGCGAAGAGCCTGAGCCGCCACTTCCGCGAGGAGGTCCTAAAGGAGGCCAAACCCCTCTATGAGGAAGGCCAGGCTCTCTGACCGGACCCGCCTTCTCCACATGCTTGACGCCGCCAAGAGAATCCGGGAGCTATCCCTCCATGTAGACCTTGCAGCCTTGGCCCCCGAGGACACAACTGCCTTGGCCGTGGTCCGCCTTCTGGAAATCCTAGGGGAAGCAGCCAAGGGCCTTTCCCCTGAGTTACAGGGCCGGTACCCTCATGTCCCCTGGCGTAGCATCGCTGGCCTGCGCAACCGGCTTATCCATGAATACTTTGACGTAGATATGGAAATCGTCGCTGCCATCGCCCAAAAAGACATACCTGTCCTCATCCAGCAGCTGGAAGCCATCCTGGCGGAAGAGGAAAAGGGATCATAGTTGCGCCAAGGCACGGCCTACCGCAAACTGTTCTTGACGCTGGCGGCGTCCCTACCATGAAAGCCTACCTCGGCCTCTACAGCGCCCGGCTGGAAACCCCGGCAAGGAGCCTTAAGGAAAAAAGGGCCCTGATCAAGCCCGCCCTGGAACGGGTCAAGGCCCGCTTTCCCGTTTCCGCCGCCAGGCTTTACGGCCTGGACGCCTGGGGCTTTGAGGTGGTGGGCCTGAGCCTCCTGGGAAACGATCCCGGCTGGGTGGAGGAAACCCTACGGGAAGCCGCCCGCTTCCTGGCCAGCCAGGGGGGCTTCAGCGTGGCCCTCGAGGCCTTTCACCTCGAGGCCATAGACCTGGACGGCCTGGTCTAGGCTAGACCCGCTCCACCGCCACCGCCGTGGACCCTCCCGTCCCATGGCAGATGGCGGCAAGGCCCCTTTCCTCCCCCTTGCTCCGCAAGGCGTTCAGCAGGGTGACCAGGATCCTGGCCCCGCTGGCCCCGATGGGGTGGCCCAGGGCCACGGCTCCCCCGAAGACGTTTAAGCGCTCGTAGGGCACTCCCAAAAGCCGGTGGAAGAGTACGTTGTTGAGGGCGAAGGCCTCGTTGTTCTCAAATAGGCCGAAGTCTTCAATCCGCATGCCAAGCCGGTCCAACAAGCGCTTCACCGCCGGGATGGGGGCCTCGGGGAACCGCCAGGGCTCCCCGGCGGCCCAGGCTCCCCCCAGAACCCGGGCCAGGGGCTTGAGGCCATACCGCTTCACCGCCTCCTCCGAGGCCAACAGAAGCGCCGCCGCCCCATCGGAGATCTGGCTGGCGTTCCCCGCGGTGAGGATGCCGTCCTTCCGGAAGGCAGGCCTGAGGGCGGCAAGGGACTCCACGGTGGTCTCGGGGCGGATGCCCTCGTCCCTTTCCACCGTCACCGGGCCCTTCTTCCCAGGGAGCTCCATAGGGGCGATCTCCCAGGCGAAGAAGCCCCCCTCCGTGGCCTCCCACGCCCGCTTGTGGGAGAGGTAGGCGGCCTCGTCCACCTCCTCCCGGCCCACCCCGTAGTCCTGGGCAAGCCTTTCCGCCTGCTCCCCCATGGCCTCGCCCGAAAAGGGATCCGAAAGACCGTCCCTCAGGAGGATGTCCTGGAGGTTCTCCGGCGCCCCCATGAGGAACTTGTACCCCCACCTCGCCCTATGGGAGAGGTAGAAGCCCGCCTGGCTCATGGACTCCATCCCCCCGGCGAGGACCAGGTGGGCCTCCCCCGTGCGCAGGAACTGGACGGCGTTTAAGACCGCCATCATCCCCGAGGCGCAGACCATGTCCACCTGGTACCCGTCCACCTCCTTGGGGATGCCCGCCTTGAGGGCGGCCTGCCTGGGCAGAAGCTGCCCGTGCCCGGCCCTCAGCACGTTCCCGAAGACGCAGAGGTCCAGGGCTTTCCCCTCCACCCCGGCCCGCGCCAAAGCCGCCCCCATGGCGTGGGCCCCGAGCTCCACCGGGCTCACGTCCTTAAGCGCCCCCCCGAACCGGCCGATGGGGGTACGCACCGCCGAAACGATATAGACCTCAGGCATGGGGACATCATACCTCTTCGTGCCCAGGCAAAGACGTAGCGCCAGGTATACTGCCCCCAGATGAGGATGCGGGGGTTTACCTTGTTGGAACTCCTGGTGGTCCTGGCCCTCCTTGGCGTGGTCTTTCTATTCCTCCCCGGCACCCTTCAAGCCAGCGTTTACCGCCACCGGGCGGCCGTTTCTGAAACCCGTGCCTTCCTCCAAGGTGCCCGCACCGAGGCCATCCGGCGGGGAACCATGGTGGCCGTGGTGCAACCCCATGGGCAGGAAAACCGCCTCCTAGCCTGCCTGGATACGAACCACAATAGCGACTGTGATCTAAACGAGGCTCCCTTGCGCACCTTAATCCTGCAAAGCTCCACCCTAGAGCTTCGCTCCGGCTTCCACCCCGGCCTGCGCTTTAACGCTCTGGGGCAACTGAACACCGGGGCCAGGCTGGTGGTGCGCACCGCTGGCCACGCCACCGCCCTCTGTCTCAGCTTGGCAGGTCGGGTGCGGGAATCTCCAGGAGGCCAGTGCTAATCCCCCAAACGGGGGATGTGCTCCCCCTCCTCTGGCCTCATAGTGGGAAGCGATGAGGTCTGGCTTTTCCCTGCTTGAGCTCTTGGTGGTCCTCGGCATCCTTGCGGTGGTGGGTCTCCTGGGCTACAGCAACTTTGCTCCTGCATACCGCCTCCAGGCGGCGGCCACGGAGCTGCAAAAAGCCCTCCAAACCGCTCGCACCGAGGCCATCCGCCGGGGGGATGCCGTCACCGTGGAAATGGCGAACGGGGAGCTCCTGGTGAAGGTGGGAAGTCAGACCCTGGCCCGCTTCCGTCCTCAAAACTACGGGGCCACCCTCCAGGCTCCAGTCCCAGGTTCCTTTACCCTCAACGCCCTGGGACGTCCCGGTGATGAAACCAAGAAGGAGTTCACCCTAGCCATGGGGAACCGAACCCGCTCCCTCACCTTGGAGGCCAGTGGGCGCATCCACTGAGGTGAAGTATGCGTGCCCAAGGACTTACCCTTCTAGAAGTGATCCTGGCCATCGGGGTGCTCGCCATCGTGCTTCTGGCCTTCACCGGTTTGCAGATCACCAGCCTGCGAGCCTCCGCCCAGGGACGAATTACCCAGGCCATGGTGCGGGAAACGCAAAACTTCCTGGAGACACTGAGGGCAAACCCCACCTCCATTCCTGGCCGTTGCACCCAGACCCTCTCCTTAGGAGGCACCAGCGCCTCGTGCCAGTACATCCCGTGCTCCCTCAACGGAACCTCCCTGAACTGCACAACGGGTGTCAGCAACCCAAGGGCCTACCGGATAACCCTTGAGGTACCCGCAAATAGGCCCCGAATGACCTTGGAAACGGTGGTGTACGTGCCATGAAACGGAACCATGGCTTCTCCCTTGTGGAACTGCTGGTAGCCCTGGCCATCCTTGGGCTTCTCCTGGGAGCCGTGCTGGCCTTTACCCAATCCTCCTCCCGCCTGGAAAGGGGGCAGAGGGCCCTGGCCCTTTTAGCCGAGGACTTAAGCCTCACCGCCACAGTCCTGGCCCGGGAGGTGTACCTGGCGGGATACCAGATGCAAGCAGGAAACCCCCTGGTCGTGCAAGGGGGGAACACCCTGACCCTTCGCTTTTTCTGTGAGGGTGGGATGGAGATCTTCTGCTCCACCGCCACCATGAACCAGGTCCGGACTGTCCAGTACAAGCTGGACGGAGGTACCCTTTACTGGGGTGTCTGTCCCGGAGTAACCTGCCCCCCAACCGCCACCCACCCAGTACTGGATGGGGTTTTACACTTCCGCATCGCCTACCTATCTGGAGGAAACTGGTCCGCAACCGATCTCACAGTGAACGCCGGCCCTCAAGGCACCAATCCCAAGGTGGAGGCCCTAGCCCTTTACCTTTTGGTTCAGTCCCCCTTGCGCACGGGGGCAAGGGGCTTTACTCCAGGGGATACGATTGCCTGGACTACGGTTCCTAATGGGAACAGCCTAAAGGCTCAACTGGATCTCCCTTCCTCCGCGGGCGGGGATGGCAGGCCGGTAGCGGAGAGGCTTGTGCTGGTGCAGACCCCAAATCTGATGAGGTAGGAGGTGAGGAAATGACGAAAAAAGGGATTGCGCTGGTTAGCGTCCTCGTGGCCATGGTGGCCGTGCTGATGATGGCTCTGGGGATGAGCTACCTCGCTGAGGCCAACCTTTCCACGGGCCGCAACCTGGCCCAGCAGGCCGTAGCCCGCCAGCGGGCCGAGGCTGGGATCGACCACGCCTTGGCCTATCTGCGAGTAAACCCTAACTTCGCTGAAACTCGTTCCGTGAGCGGTAACGGCTACACGGGTACCATCACACCCCTCGTACCCGGAGAAAAGTACCGCATAGAAAGCACCGGCACCTTTCAGCAGGCAAGGCACGCGGCCGTAGCCGAGGTGCGGATAGAAGTTATTCCCACCCAACGCCAGAACCCCCTGTTCGGGAATGGGTGGATAAGCGGCGGACGCATCACGGTCAACGGGGGCGTAGATCTCCACGCAAGCCGCTTGCATGCCGACAAGGGATATGCGAATCTCTCTGGCCAAATTCAGGTTTGTGACGAGAACGGGCAGAACTGTAAAAACTTGGACCAGGTTTCTCCTCCCCCCATCACGGGTGGAGCCGGGGTAGGTGATCCCCAGTGCAACGCTTCAGGGACTAACCGTGTAGTTTGCCAAGGCAACCAGCCCCGCTACCAGGTATGCCCCGTCTACCAGCAACCTTCTGATCCAACCTTTACGTGCCAGGACGCCATCACCGGGGAGATCAAGCGCTGGGACCAGGCCTACCGGATTACCACCCCAAACGTGAACAACCTTAGCGAGCAGGCCCTTGGCGTGCGGGTGTCCAGCGTAATCCCCGATGCCCGCCAAAAAAATCTTTGCCAGGTCGAGTTCACCTCCTTAGACCCCGGCCAACCCACAGAACTAACTCGGTTTCTCATTGCAAGAAACGTCACGCCTGTGGGAAACGATACCAATACGCTCTTAAGGCAGGTTCTTCCCTTGCTCTCCGGCTTAAGGGTTTGCGTACAGGGTAACGTCACCCTGCCGAGCGGTACCACTCTTAACAGCGCGACCTTCTATGTGGGAGGTACTTTCCAGGTTGACGGATCGGCCAATCTTCAGGACGTGAAGGTAGCCGCCCAAGGCGGTCTGAATCTGGGTGATGTCCAGGCCACCAACAGCAAGTTTTTCACAAACGGCAATATCAACCTAAACAACAATGCCCTCTTCCAAGGGGACTCCACTATTGCCAGCATTCAGGCCATCACCTTCAATGGACGGGCAAACCTTCTCAACAACCGTGCCCTAGCCATCATCAGCCAGGGGGATATCACCTTTAACGGCAGGGCAGATACCCACGCCTTCATGTGGGCAGGTGGACAAATCACCTTCAACGGCACGGGAACCTTTATCGGCGGTGCTGTAAGCATCGGGGGCACCATCAGAAACGGGGGCGGGCAGTTTTCTATCCGAAACTCCAATGCGGAGAACTCTGACCTTCCCCAGATTGAAACGGATGGAGGCCCTGCTCCCAGGGTAACCTTCCGGCGGTGAAACATGGGGTTTTCACATCCCTTTCACACCCCTCCCCCATCCTGAGGCTGTACCCCCCCAAAAGGGGGGGTTGACAGCCGGAACAAGGCCCCAGAGAATGCAGGGTGAAGGGAGGTGAGAGGAGCGTTAACGAAGGAAGCAATCGGTGAGGCAGGCAGGTCGGCAACAGGCACTCATGGCCGCGCGATACATGAAGGCGCGGGAATCTCTAAGGAGGTAAGAAGGTATGCGCAACGCAAAAGGCTTTACCCTGATCGAGCTTCTGATCGTCATCGCCATCATCGCCATCTTGGCTGCGGTTTTGATCCCCAACCTGGTGGCCGCCAGGAAGCGGGCCAATGACACTGTGGCTATGTCTTACGTTCGCAATGTAGCTACCGCCGTAGAAGCTAGCCGGGACGCTCAAACCGGAGCATTGGATGCGACAAAAACATCGTGTACAGATTTCATTAGTACAAAGCCTGCTGCTGTAGATAACTGTACCATCGCGTACGCAAACCAGAACGCTGACTTCACAATCACCGCTGCAATCATTAATGGTTCGAAAGGGAGCGCAGTTTACAATAGCGAAAACGGTCAGCTGGTGCTCCAGTAGATTACTCTGCTCTAGATCCACAAGCCCCCTTGTAGGGGGCTTGTGAGCTTTTTTTCATACGAACTCCCGTTATTCCCATCCCTCATCATGCAGCCATGCACCTAGCCCAGCACCACCGCCGCCCCTGACTGGAGCTCAGGTTGAGGCACCATCCGGATCACCTACACGCCTTATACCGGGAAAGCCAAGAACCGTGAAGCACACTCGCTGGCACGCCATATGGCTCCCGGCCACAGGCCATCCCATCCCTGGGTCAACCCCCCCTGACCGGGAGCCATACCCCGTTTCACCGGTGGCCGGGGGATGCTAAAGGATGGGGTCAGAAGGAGTTCTCATCAGAGGCCTCCGCCCCTAACGCCACGCCCTCATAGATTTCCTCTAGGGAAAGCCCAAGATCCAAGCAGGGCACCTCCACCTTTTCCCCTTCCGCCATACCCTCCCAGGCCCGGTAAAGCCAGCCCTCCGAACCCCTGAAGTAGGCTTCCACCCGGTACTGGCGGCTGTCCACCAAAAGGTAGCCCTGAAGGCCAGGTATCCTCAGGTAGCGCCAGAGCTTCTCCCTACGGTCCACAGCCTCGCTGGCCTGGGAAATAACCTCCACCAGCAGGCAGGGGTTCTCCTCATAGTGGGTGTGGGGAGGCTCGCCCGCGCACACCACCATGAGGTCGGGGTAGTAAAAGGTGGTCTCCCCCACCCTGAGCTTAACGGTTTCGGTGTAAAGGCGGCATCCCCGCGCGCGGGCGTGGAGCCTCAGCAGGGCGTAGAGGTTGCCCACCAGGAGGTTGTGCACCCGGCTGGCCCCAGCCATAGCGTAGGGCACCCCCTCCACCAGCTCGTGCCGCTCGGGCTGGGCCTCCTCCCAGGCCAGGTATTCCGCGGCGGTGAAAAACTTAAGGGGCTTCGCCGCTTGGGCCATCGGTTCCCATTCTATCCGTAGGGAACATGGTACACTATAGGTCGTGCAGGTTAAAGACGAGCTGCTATCTCTCATAGAGCAACTGCCGGAGGAGCTTCAGGAGGAGGTGGCGGATTTCGCTCGATTTCTCCTGGCTAAGCGGCGCTCTGACGAACAGGCCTGGCAACACTTCTCCATCCAACAAGCGCTGCGGGATCTTCCTGAAGAGGATTACTCCGAGTCAGATCTAAAGGAGCGATGGTAAAACCTGGTAGCATTGCACTTCTTAGGTTCTCCCACACGGATCTCGCAAGAGACAGCCTTCGTCCAGTACTCCTCCTCGCCCCAACACCCGACCCTTATCCCGACTGGTTGGTGGCGATGATCTCCAGCCAAATGCACCGGGCCGTGCACGGACTGGTTGAGGTCATCCACGAACGAGACCCAGACTTTCCCGCCACAGGGCTCAAACGGTCTAGTGTGGTGCGCTTAAGCCGCCTTGCTGTAGTGGAAGAAAAGCTCTTATTGGGCAAGCTTGGTGAGATTTCCCCTGAACGCTTCAGGACCATTGTCCATCGCCTCTGCGGCTGGATCACCGCTTCCTTGCTCGGATAACCCCCCGGACCCACCCCGGGCCACCTCCACCCAAAGGGGGCCGAAGTTCGCCTCCTGCTCCAGCGCCACCCGCCCAAGCCGATAGGCCTCGAGGAGGGCGGCAAAGCCCATGGCCCTTTCCTCCCAGGTCCTAAGGGGAAGCTGGTGGAAGGGAAGCCGCCCCCGCAGGAAGGCCTTGATCCGGGCCCAGGCCTCCATGAGGCCGAAGCGCTCCCGGCCCAAGGCCAGAACGGCCTTTCTAAAAGGCCTTGCCGCCTCGGCCAGGGCCTTAGGGGGAAGGCGGAGGGCGGGCCTGGGCAAGGGGGGTGGAGGCACGGGAAGAAGCCTAGCCCGCCTTCTAAGCCGCTCCTCCAGGAAGGCCACGGTCTCGGAAAGGTCCAAAAGCACCCGCACCAAGGGAGCCTCCTCCCCTTCCTCCCTGGGGGTAAACGCCCTTTCCGGGGAAAGCTTCAGGACCAGAAGCTCCGCCAGGATGGGAAGGAGCTCGCTTCTTGCCCTCAGGTCCTCGGGAACCTGGGAAAGAGCCTGCTCCACGATGGAAAGCACGGGCAAGGCCCTGGAGGAGATGCGCCCCCGCCTGAGGGCCTCCCTCAGCTCCTGGGGCGTGCCGGAAAACCCGGGGAACTCGAGGCGGATCACCGGTAAACGGGGCGCTTGCTGGGGAGAAGGAGCCCCACCTTCTCCCGCACCTCCTCCATGGTGGCCTGGGCCACGGCCCGGGCCCGTTTAGCTCCTTCCAGGAGGGCGTCCATCACGTAATCAGGGTCCTTTTTGAGCTCCTCGGCCCGCTCCCGGATGGGGCGGAGGACCTTCATCATCTCCTCAAAGAGGATCCTCTTCACCGTGAGGGTACCGATCCCCGCCTTCCGGTACTCCTCCTTCAAGGCCTCCACCAGCTCCTTGGGGGCGAAGTAGGAGAGGTAGGTGAAGACGATGGTGCGCTCGGGGTCCCCGGGGTCCGAGAGGCGGATGCGCTGGGGATCGTCGGGAAGGTGGCGGATCTTCTCCCAGATGCTCCCTTCGTCCTCCAAAAGACCGATGGTGTTCCCCAAGGACTTGCTCATCTTGGCCTTGCCGTCTATGCCCGGCACCCTTGGGGCCTCGGGGTTAAGAAGGGCCTCGGGCTCGGGGAAGGTCTCCCCGAAGAGGTGGTTGAAGCGGCGGGCGATCTCCCGGGTGAGCTCAATGTGCTGCACCTGATCCTCTCCCACGGGGACGGTGTCCGCCTTGTAGATGAGGATATCCGCCGCCTGCAAAACGGGGTACATGAGAAGCCCGCTCCAGACCGCCTCCTGCTTGGCGGCCTTGTCCTTGAACTGGGTCATGCGGGTGAGGTCCCCCAGGGGGGTGATGGTGGTGAAGACCCAGGAAAGCTCCGTGTGCTCAGGCACATGGGATTGCACAAATAGGGTGACCTTTTCCGGGTTAAGACCCGCCGCCATGTTCACCAGGGCGGCCTCAAAGGTACGCTGGGCCAAGGTGGAGGGATCGTAGGCCAGGGGGTTGGTGAGGGCGTGGTAGTCCACGATGCAGAAGAAGGCGTCCCGCCCCAGCTTCTCCCCGATGGCCACCCACTGCTTGATGGCCCCCAGGTAGTTGCCGATGTGGATCTCCCCCGAGGGCTGGATGCCGGAAAGAACCCGCGTCATGCCCTTAAGAATAGCAAAAACCCCGCCTAAGCGGGGCCTTCTGGTGCCGGGGGCGGGACTTGAACCCGCACGTCCGTGAGGACACACGACCCTGAATCGTGCGCGTCTACCAATTCCGCCACCCCGGCAGACGCAAGGGTCATTGTACGGAAGGGCCCTTTTCCCGTCAAGCCCTACCGCCAAAGGGTGAGGAGGGCCAGGAGCACCGCCAGGGCGCTGAAGTAGAGCATGAGGCGGTTCAGGGCGGTGTTGATGTCCGCCTTTAACTCTTGGCGCAGGGAGGCCATGTCCCCTTTGAGCTCCTGGCGCAAGGAGGCCATCTGCTCCCCAAGCCTCCCCTCCAAAGACCCCATCTCCGCCTTGAGCTCCTGGCGCAGGGAA
>NZ_ATNI01000056.1:0-43540 GCF_000511705.1 Thermus sp. NMX2.A1 | reverse complement strand
TCCCTCCTTACATGGTTGGGGACTTTCGCAGGGGGCGCATCCCCCAAATGGGGGAGGGGCCTGTATAATGCCCCTGCATCAGGAGGAGGTAGTGGAGTGGATCTCGTACGCCTACGGCAAGAACCACTACGAGGCGGACCCGGAGCTTAGGGACCTCCTCCGCCACTTCTGGCCCGGGGCGGGGGAGAGGGAGGCGGAGCTCCTCGCCTGGGGCGCCTACATGGGGCGGGAGGTCTACGAGGCCGCCTACCACATTGACCAGGACGCGGGTCCCGAGCTCGTCATGCACGACCTGGACGGGAACCGGGTGGACCGGGTGCGCCTGTCGCCCGTCCAGCGGGAAGTGCTCAAGCGCCTGCGCCCGATCGTCCGCCCGCCCTACGAGGGAGGGAGCTGGCACCACCACTTCGCCCTGGGCTACCTTTTGGCCGACGGCGGGCTCTACTGCATCCTCACCATCACCCACCAGGTGGCCTACCCCATCCACAAGTACGCCCCCGGGCTCGCCTCTTGGAAGGATCGGGTCCTCTACGGGGAGGCCTTTGGGGCCACCTGGATGACGGAGATCCAGGGGGGAAGCGACCTCGGGGCGAACCGCACCGTGGCCCGCAGGGAAGGGGAAGTCTGGCGCCTTTACGGGGGGGACAAGTACTTCGCCTCGGGGGCGGGGCTTGCCGATGTGGCCCTGGTGACGGCGCGGCCCGAGGGGGCGCCCCCCGGCCCCAAGGGGCTGGCCCTCTTCCTCCTGCCCAGGCTGGACCGCGAGGGGCGCCTGAACTACCGGGTGCGCCGCCTCAAGCGGAAAAGCGGCACCCGGGCCGTGCCCTCGGGGGAGGTGGAGCTGGAGGGGAGCGAGGCCTACCTCATCGGCCGGGCGGAGGAGGGGATCTACTACACCCTGGAGACCCTCACCGTCTCCCGCCTGGCCAACGCCATCGCCGCCATGGGGATCGCCGCCAAGGCCCTCTTGGAGACGCGGGAGCGGGTGCGGCGGCGGCAGAGCTTCGGGAGATTCCTCGCGGACCATCCCCTGGTGCGCTACGACCTCCTGGACCTCGCCGTGCGCCAGGCGGGGGGGCTGGCCTTGGCCCTGGCGGCGGTGGAGGCCTTTGACCGGGCCTGGCACGAGAGGCCCCCTTACGGCGAGGCCTACCACCTGGCCCGCTTCCTCTCCCACCTGGCGAAGAGCCGCACCGCCGAGCACAGCGCCGAGATCACCCGCCTGGCCATGGAGCTCTTCGGGGGGCTGGGCTTCCTGGAGGAGTACGCCGTGGCCCGCTGGCACCGGGAGTCCCTGATCACCCCCATCTGGGAGGGGCCGAGCAACATCCAGGCCCTGGACCTCCTGGAGGCCATGCAGAAGAAGGGGGCCCATAGGCCCTTCCTCGCCTGGCTGGAGGCACGTCTGAAGGGGCGGGGCGAGGAGGCCGAGGGGGCCTTGGCGGCCGCCCGCAAGACCCTGGACCGCCTCGCCGCCCTCGAGCCCGAGGCCGCCCAGCTCTCGGCCAAGACGGCCCTGAGGCGCCTGGCGGACGCCGCGGCGGTGGCGGGCCTCCTCGAGGCGAGCGCCACCGCCGGGCCCCGCTACCGGGAGCTCGCCGGGCTTTACGCCCGCCGCTTCCTCCTCGGGGAGGACTACCCGCCCGAGGCCCTGGGCGCGCGGGCGTTGTACCTGCCCGAGGGCGGGGCGTGAGGCCGCTTCCCTTCGCCCTCGCCTGGGGCCTCGGCCTCGGCGGGGTCCTCTTCCTGCCGCCCATCCCTGAGGGGTGGGGAATGTCCCGCCTCGAGGCCCTGGCCGCCCTCCCCTGGGTTCTGGCGCGGCGCCTGCCCTGAGGGCCTTGGTAGCTTGGGGATATGGACGGCTTGGCCTGGGAGAGGCTTCGCATCCGGATAGGGGAGAGGGGTGCCCGCGTGGGGCCTCGAGGCCAGGCCGGGTGGGGTACCCTGGGCGGCAAGGAGGGAGGATGAGGCTGAACCTAGGAGGAGCGGAGGTTTTCCTCAGGGCGGAGGGCCTGGAAGAGGCCCCGGGGGGAGTGCGCCTTTGGGGCAGGGAGGTGCGGGTCTTTCCCCCTTTCCCCGCCAAAGGGTTCTTCCGCCACGGCTGGCAGAGCTGGAGCCTCGCCGCCTGGGTGGACCCCGCTCGGGCCCCCACGCCCCTCCTCCCCGAGGCGCGCCGCCCCCAGGCGGACGACCCCTTCCTCCTGGAGGCCGGGGCGTGGTGGGGAAGCGGCGTGGGGGCCCTGAAGGGGCCCGATGGGAAGGTGCTCCTTTTGGGCGCCCTGGACCTTGGGGCCAGGGTCCTGGGCCGGGAGGACCTCCTCCTCGGCCGCTACGCCGAGAGGGGCGGGGCCTGGTTCCTCGCCTACGGCCCGGAGGAGGAGGTCTTCGCCGCCTACGCCCGGCTTCTCCCCAAGCGCCTTTCCGGGAGGCCCCCCAGGGTGTGGTGCTCCTGGTACAGCTTCTACACGAGGATTAGCGAAGACCTCCTTCTTCGGGTTCTGGACGAGGTGGCGGCCTTCTCCTTTGAGGTCTTCCAGATAGACGACGGCTGGCAGCGGGCCCTCGGGGACTGGGAGCCCAACGAACGCTTCCCCCGGGGGATGGCCTTCCTCGCAGAGAGGATCCGGGAACGGGGCTTAAGGGCCGGGCTTTGGTTCGCCCCCTTCCTGGTCACGGCGGATAGCCCCCTCTTCCAAAAGCGACCCGACTGGGTGCTGAGGGACGAGGAGGGGAGGCCCGTGCGGGCGGGTTTCAACTGGGGCAGGCCCCTCTATGCCCTGGACGCGGGGAACGAGGAGGTGGTGGAGTGGGCCGCGGACCTCGTGCGTAAGGCCCTCGCCTGGGGCTACGACTACCTGAAGCTGGACTTCCTCTACGCCGCCGCCCTCCCGGGGGCCGAGGGGGAGGCCCGCTACCGGAAGGCCATGGCCCGCCTGCGGGAGGCGGCGGGGGAGGCCTACCTCCTCTTCTGCGGGGCCCCCGTCCTCGCCTCCCTGGGCCTCGCCGACGGCCTCCGGGTAGGCCCCGACGTGGCCCCCTACTGGGACAACGAGGAGCGCTCCTTTTGGCTTGCGGACCCCACGGGACCGGGCCTAAGGAACGCCCTCCGCTCCACCCTTCACCGCCTCTGGCTCATGGAGAACGTCCATGTGGACCCCGATGTGGTCTATTTCCGCACCCGCTTCAACCTGCTTTCCCCCGAGGAGATGCGGCTTCAGGAGGCCTTGGCCCACTTCACCGGCTTCAAGGCCACTTCCGACCCGCCCTCGTGGCTTCTCCCGGAGGAGAAGGGGCGCCTCGAGGCCTTCCTCGCCCGGGAGGTCCCGGTGCGGCGCCTCGGCCCCTACCGCTTTAGGGTAGGGGAGGAGGAGGTGGACTATGCCCCCCTTCTATAAGCGCCTCCACCGGAAGAAGGACGGCCGGGAGCTCTTTCTCTACGGCCTAATGCCCCTCGAGGGCCCCCCTCTTCCCGAACACGCCGAGCCCTTCCGCCCCGCCCCCCACCTCCGCTACCACCCCTTGCGGGGGGAGTGGGTGGTCTACGCCGCCCACCGCCAGGGGCGCACCTTCCTCCCCCCCAAGGAGCACTGCCCCTTGTGCCCGAGCCGGGAAGGGGGCTTCCCCACGGAGATCCCCTTCCCCTCCTTTCAGGTGGCCGTCTTTGAAAACCGCTTCCCCTCCTTCGTGGAGGAAGCCCCTCCCCCTCCCGAGGGGCTTCCCGTGCCCGCGGGGAGGGCCTTGGGGCGGTGCGAGGTGGTGGTCTACACCCCCGCCCACACGGGAAGCCTCGCCACCCTCACGGAGGAGGAAAGGCTCCTTTTGGCCTGGGCGTGGCGGGACCGGTACGAGGCCCTCTACGCCCTTCCCGGGGTGCGCTTCGTCATGCCCTTTGAGAATAGGGGAGAGGCGGTGGGGGTCACCCTCCACCACCCCCACGGCCAGATCTACGCCTACCCCTTCGTGCCGCCCGTCCTGGAGCGGGAAAGCCAGGCCTTCCGGGAGAGGCCCGTACTCCTTGAGCTTTTCCCGAACCTTGGGCCCTACGTGGTGGACGAGGAGAAGGGCTTCCTCGCCTTCGTCCCCCCCTTCGCCCGCTACCCCTTTGAGGTCTGGGTGGCCCCCGTGGAAAGGCACCCCGGTCCCTGGACCTTCTCCGAGGGGGAGATGGCGGCCTTCGCCAGGCTCTTGGGCCGGGTGGTGGCCCGGTACGACGCCCTCTTTGGGGAGCCCTTCCCTTACGTCATGGTCTTCCACGCCGCGCCCTTGGGGGAGGAGGCCACCTTTCACTTCCACGTGGAGTTCTACCCCCCGAGGCGCACCCGGGACAAGCTCAAGTTCCTGGCGGGGACGGAGCTCGGGGCGGGGACGTTCGTGGTGGACGCCCTGCCCGAGGAGACCGCGAAGGCCCTTAGGGCGGCGTTGCCGTGACGGCCAAAGCCTAGGCGTGTGGAGGGCTTCCTCCTCAAGAACCGCTCCCCCTCCTGCGCCCTGAAGGACGCCAAGCTCTACGCCCACGCCGAAGGGGGCGGGGTGGTGGGGAAAGGCCCCGGGCTTTTTGCCCAGGCGGTGGAGGAGGCCTTCCCCCTCCTTCCCAAGGAGGACGAGGGGAGGCTCACCAACCCCCGCATCCGGGCCTACTTCTTCACCCGCATCTTCGCCCTGGCCCGGCTTCGGCGGGTGGAGGACCTCCCCGGCCTCATGGCCTTCCACGCCCGCTACAAGCTCCTCCTCATGGCCTACAACCAGAAGGAGGCGAGGGCCCTGGGCCGCCTCCTCGCCGGGGCTAAGGGGAGGCCCTTTCCCAAGGTCCATGGGGCCTACGAGGAGGGGTTTTTGCGGGCCACGGAGAGGCCCTGGCGTCTCGGGGCCATGGCGGACGCCCTCCTCCACGCCTTCGGCCACTTTAAGAAGGCCCTCGCCCCAAGGGAGAAGGCCCACTTCCTGGATCTCCTTGCGGACTTCCGCGAGGAACGCTTGCCCCTCGAGGCCCCCCTGGCCCTCCTCGCCTCCTGGGCCCGGCGCTTCGCCGAGCCCTACGTGGAGGCCCAGGCCCTCCTGGAGCCGTATCCCCGCGCCCTGATGCACGTCCCCGGGGCCTAGAGGAACCGGGCGAAGACCCGGCCCAGGGCCTCAAGACGGGTCAAGCCACCTCCGTTTTATGGCCTCCCGCTGGACCCGAAG
Source organism: Thermus sp. NMX2.A1 (assembly GCF_000511705.1). NCBI lineage: Bacteria > Thermotogati > Deinococcota > Deinococci > Thermales > Thermaceae > Thermus > Thermus sp. NMX2.A1. The sequence continues at coordinate 38,359 of NZ_ATNI01000056.1, read as the reverse complement.
GAGGGGCTCGGTGTCCCACCATTCTCGGGCCACGCGGGAGACGTAGCTTCCGAGGTCAAAACCTTCGCGGAGAAAGACGGGCTTCCCCATCACGGCGAGGAAGGCGAGAAGGGGCGGGGCCCTGTGGAGGAGGACCAGGTCCACCCGTTCCAGCCCCGCTTCCACCAGGGCCCCCAGGACCTCGAGGGTGGGGTCGGGCTCCTCCGGGGAGAGGAGGAGGGCGAGGTCCCAGTCGCTGTCCGCCCGCGCCCTTCCCTCGGCGCGGGAGCCGAAGAGGAAGGCGGCCTGGACCTGGGGAAAGCGGGCGAGGACTTCGCGAAGGCTTTCTTCCGGGGCCCTCACGCCCCTCACGCCTCCAGTCTACACCCGCTCCACCCGCCCCCGGGCCTCCTTCGGGCTCTTGGCCCCGATAGCGAAGAGGGCGGTCCTGAGCTCCTCCAGGTAGTCCCCGATCCAGGCGGCCACCCTTTCCGCCCCCTCCAGGGCAGGCCTGAGGAGGGGGCGGGCCGCCGCCAGGAGGTCCGCCCCCAGGGCCAGGGCCTTGGCCCCGTCCGTCCCCGTGTAGACCCCGCCGGAGGCCACGAGGGGGAGGTGGGGCAGGACCTCCCGCACCTCGAGGATGGCCCTCGCCGTGGGGATCCCGATCTCGCAGAGCTCCGGGTGGCGCACCTCCCCGAAGCGCACCCACTCCTCCACCCGGGCCCAGCTCGTCCCCCCGGCCCCGGCCACGTCCACCGCCGCCAAGGGCAGGTCCCGTAGGGCCAGGGCCGCCTCCCGGGAGAGGCCGTGCCCCACCTCCTTCACCATCACGGGGAAGGGGAGGGGGAGGAGTTCGGCGAGCCTCTCCACCAGGCCCCGGAAGTCCGTGTCCCCCCGCTGCACCGCCTCCTGGAGGGGGTTCACGTGGAAGGCGAGGGCGTCCGCCTCCAGCATCTCCACGAGCCGGAGGAGGTCGTCCCGCCCGTAGCGCCTGAGCTGGGCGAGGCCCAGGTTGGCGATGAGTAGCGCCTTTGGGGCCACCCGGCGCACCCGGAAGCTCCTTAGGGCCTCGGGGCGCTCCAGAAGGATCCTGCCCGAGCCCAGCATCATCCCCACCCCTAAGGCCTCCGCGGCCTCCGCCAGGGCCAGGTTGATCCTCTCCCCGTTTTCCTCCCCCCCCGGTCATGGCCCCGATGAGGAAGGGGGCCTTCAGGGTCTTCCCCAGGAAGGGGGTGGTGAGGTCCACCTCGCTCAGGGCGAGGCCCGCCAGGGCCTGGTAGCGGAGGCGGAAGCCTTCCAGCCCCGTGGTGGTCTTCTGGTAGGCCACCTCGCCTTCCAGGCAGGCCTCGAGGTGCTTCCGCTTCCTCTCCCGGATGTTCACCCCCGCGCCTCCAGAAGGCCCTTAGGGGCCTTTTCCAGGCCCAGGTCGTGGGCGATGAGCCGGGCCGTCATCTTGGCGGACATCATCACGCTGGGAAGCCCTGCCCCCGGCTGGTAGCTCTGCCCCACCAGGTAGAGCCCCTTCACGTCCTCGGAGCGGTTCTTGGGCCTGAAGGAGGCCGTCTGCCAGAGCACGGGCTCGGGACCGAAGGCGTTGCCCAGGTGGCTATTCAGGGTCCACTGGAAGTAGTCCGGGGTGATGAAGTGGGTGTAGACCAGGCGGTCCATGAGCCCGGGGAGGTACCCCGCCTCGTCCAGGTAGCGGAGGGCCTTTTCCAGGTACTCTGGGCCGAGCCTCCCCCAGTCCAGGCCGCTCCCGTTGTGGGGCACAGGGATCAGGGTGTAGGCGGCGTGGTGCCCGGGAGGGGCCAGGGAGGGGTCGGTGAGGGTGGGGAGGTGGAGGTAGTGGGCGAAGTCCTCGGGGAGGACCTTTCGCCAGAAGATGTCCCGGAGAAACCCCTCGTAGCGGTGGGAGAAGAGGACGTTGTGGTGCCTAAGCCTTTCCCCCTCGTCCCCCCGGGCCCGGAAGCCGAAGTAGGCCACGAAGAGGCTCATGGAGAGCCTGGTGCGCTTGAGGCGCCAGTCGCCGTTCCAGGTGCGGTCCTCGGGGGCGAGGAGCTCGCCGTAGGTGTGGACGTAGTCGGCGTTGGAGACCACGAGGTCGGCCTCCAGCTTCTCCCCGTCCTGGAGGACCACCCCCACGGCGCGCCGCCCCTTGGTGAGGATGCGGCGCACGGGGGCGCCATAGCGGATCTCCCCGCCAAGCTCCTCAAGCTTCCTGACGAGCCCCCGCACCAAGGCCCCCGTCCCCCCCATGGCGAAGTGCACCCCCCAGCGCCGCTCCACGAAGTGGATCATGGCGTAGAGGGCGGGCACCTGGAGGGGGTTCCCTCCGATGAGGAGGGGCTCAAAGGAGAAGATCTGCCGGGTCTTGGGGTTCTTGAAGTAGCGGGAGACCACGCCGAAAAGGGGCCGCACCGCGTCCAGGCGGAGGAGGTCCGGGGCCACCTTGAGGAGGTCCAGGAGGCTTCCGAAGTGGGTGAAGCCGAGTTCCAGAAAGCCCTTCTGGAAGAGGGCCTTGGCGTGGGCCTCAAAGCGGCGGTAGCCCTCGAGGTCCTCCGGGGCGAGGCGGGCGACCTCGCCCTCCAGGTGCTCGGGGTCGTCCTTGTAGTCAAAGTAGGTGCCGTCCGGGAAGTGAAGGCGGTAGAAGGGGTCCAAGGGGACGAGCCTCACGTAGCGCTCCGTGTGCTTAAGCCCTTCCTCCTCGGGGAAGTCGGGGTAGAGCCTGGGGTCGCCTGGAGCGGTGGCGAAGAGGTCCTCCAGGAAGGGGGGGACGGTGATCACCGTGGGCCCCATGTCAAAGGTGAAGCCCTCCGCCCGGTGGACGAAGGCCCGGCCTCCGGGCCCCGGGAGTTTTTCCAGGACCAGGACCTGAAGGCCCATGGCGGCGAGGCGGATGGCCGCGGAGAGCCCTCCTACCCCGCTTCCGATGACGATGGCCCGCATGGGGAGGAGTCTACCAGGCCACCCCCCCGGCGAGTTGGGCCTGGCCCACACAGGGGCCTCACGCCTTGGAAGGAGGCTGCGCTGGAGAAGCTTACACCCTTCGCCCCTTCCAGCGCCTCCCCGGGAGGAGGGCCAGGAGGTAGACGGGGAGGAGGAGAAGGGAGGCGAGGGGCGTGAGGAGGCCGGGCCAGAGGGGCCCCCCGAGGGCCTTCTGCACCGCCAGGCGCTCCAGAAGCCCCATAAGCCCGAGCCCCCACCGCCCAAAGAACCAGGGCAGGGTGTAGAGGGCGAGGTGGTAGAAGGCCGAGCCCAGGAGGACGGCGGGGTTTTTCATGTGGACCGCCAGGAAGTTCTTCCCAAACCCCTCCACGGCCTCCCCGTAGCCCCGGTACATCCGCGCCCGGAAAAGCCCCCCGCCCAGGAAGAGCCCGTAGGCCCGCGCCCTTCGGGCCAGGGCCACGTCCTCCAGGACCTCTCCCTTCACCGCCCCGTGCCCCCCGGAGGCGAAGTAAGCTTCCCTACGGAAGGCCAGGACCTGGCCGTTCGCCACCCGTAGCCCCTCCAGGAGGGGGTGGGGGAGGAAGGAGAGGAGCCCGTTCATCACGAAGGCCACCAGGGCGCCCTCCCTAAGGCCCACCTCCTGCCGGGGGAGGGCGGAGACCATCTCCTTCCCCTCCAGGGCCTCCAGAAGCCCGCCGAGGGCCCCCTCCTCCCAGAGGACGTCGGCGTCGGTGAAGACCAGGACCTCCCCCCGCGCCTCCTGGGCGAGCTGGAAGCAGGCCCAGTTCTTCCCCGTCCAGCCCGGGGGCGGGGGGGCGCCCCGGAGGAGGCGGAAGGCGGGGTGGTTTCCCGCCGCCTCGAGGGCCGCTTGGGCGGTGCCGTCCTCGGAGAGGTCGTCCAGGACCAGGACCTCGAGGGCCCCCTGGCGGAGGAGGGCGGGGAGGGTCTTCTTTAGGTTTTCCGCCTCGTTCCTCGCCGGGACGAGGAGGGAGGCCGTGGGCCTCGGGGGCGTGGGGCGGGGCCTTAAGCGGGGGAAGGCGAGGAGGTTAAAGAGGAGGGCGAGCCACCTCAGGAGGAGGAAGAGGAAGACCCCGAAGAAGAAGTCCCCGCTCATGGCCGGAGCAGCCTCACCAGGGGAAGCACCCTTTCCTCCAGGCTCCGCCTCCCACGAAGCACCTCCCGGAAGCCCTCCGGCACCTCCCGGGGGTGGGTTTTGGCGAGGAGGGCGTCCAGCGCCTGGAGAAGCCCCCCCAAGGCCCTCCCCAGGTCCCCTCCAGGAGGAAGGGGCCTGCCCACCCAGAGGAAGGCCTCGGGGTGCTCGTACCCCCGGAGGACCACCCTTAGGGCCACGGGGAGGAGGGGAACCCCCGCCTTCCCCGCGAGCCAGTTGGCCCCCTCCCTGAGGGGCCCCAGGGGCCCAAGGTAGCGCATCTCCCCCTCGGGGAAGAGGGCCACCCACTCCCCCCGCCTGAGCCTTCGCAGGGCCTCCCGGACCCTTCCCGCCTCGAGGGCCCCGGCGAGCTTCAGCACGGGGTAGGCCCGAAGGTTCTCCTCGGCCACGAGGAGGCTTAGGGGCCTACGGCAGAGCTTCCCCAGAAGCCACGCCAGGTGGCCGTCAAAGAAGCCGTGGTGGTTCAGGGCGAGGACCAGGGGACCTTCGGGCGCCTCCCCCCGCAGGTAGACTCCCCGGAGGCTTTCCTTGAGGCTCCGGAGGACCAGGGCCTCCACCAGGAGGCGCAGGGCCTTGCCCGTGGGCCTTTCCTTTAGGGTCTCCCAGAGGTCGGCCACGGGGCTATCTTAGGCGCCTCAGGGCCTCGGGGTGCCAGGCGAGGAGGAGGCCCTGGACCACGGCCAGGTTGGTGCAGAGGAAGAAGGCCATCTCCTCCAGGGGGAGCCCAAAGGCCCCAAGGCCCAGGGTGTACCGGGGGGAGATCCACCAGATCCCCTCCCGGATGGCCCAGGCGTCGGCGAACCAGAGGTAGAGGGTGGGGAGGCCCGCCCCGAGGAGGAGGGCCCGCCGCCAGCCCCAGAGGAGGTCTCCTCCGAAGGCCCACTGCAGGACGAAGACGGGGGCGAAGTAGGCGAGGGTGAGCCCCAGGTAGAGCCCCTTCCCCCCGAGGGCCAGGAGGAGGACCCCCAGGGCGGCCAGAAGAAGCCACATCCCGCCCCCCGCCACCCGGGCGAGGCCGCCTGCCCCTGGGGGCGGCGCCCCCGCCACCCGGTGGAGGAAGGCCCCGGTGAGGAGGGGCTGGAGGAGGAAGAAGAGGTACTCCTCCAGGGGCACGTAGCCGAGGCGCAGGAGGACCCTCCCCTCCGGGTAGCCCCAGACCCCCTGCCACACCAGGTAGTTGTCCCAGGGGGTGGTGTAGACGAGGGCGATGAGGGGCATGAGGAGGTAGGCCCAGAGCCTGGGGGGCCGGGGAAAGCCCGTGGCCAGGAGGATGAGCAGGGGCGGGAGGAGGAAGACGAGGTGGAAGGCCAGGTAGGTCACGCCCGCACCCCCTCCCTAGGCCGCGCGGGAAGCCCGCCTTCGGGCCTCAGGGTGACCTGGGCGAGGACCCGGGGGAAGGGGAGGGGGTCTAGGCGGAAGCGGCGGAAGAAGGCCCTGAGGACGATGGGGCCCTCGAGGAGGGCGAAGTCCCGCCCCAGGCAGAGCCTCTGCCCCAGGCCAAAGGGGAAGTAGCGCCCGGAAGGGGTCCCCCTTTCCTCCAGGAAGCGCTCGGGCCGGAAGGCCTCCCCATCGGGGAAGTGGAGCCTCTGGGTCACGTAGGGGGAGAGGACCAGGGTGGTGCCCGGGGGGAGCCGGTCCTCTCCCAGGAGGAGGGGCCTTCCCAGCCTCCGGGTGAGGATCCAGGCGGGGGGGTAGAGCCTCAGGGCCTCCTGGAAGGCGGCGAGGGCCGCCTCCTCGCTCTCGGCCACCCGCTTCTGCCAGTCCGGGCGGTGGGAGAGGAGGAGAAAGGACCAGGTGAGGGCGCTCGCCACCGTCTCGTGGCCCGCCACCAGGAGGGTCACGGCCTCGCTCAGGGCGCGCTCTCGGGGAAGGTGGGAGAGGGGCGGGTGGACGATGAGGGCTTCCGCCTCGCGGTAGAGGGCCCCCCGGTCCTTCCGGAAGCGGGCTTCGGCGGCGAGGTCCAGGAGGGCCAGGGGGCTCCTGGTCTGGGCCATGATCCGGTCCAGGGCCTTAAGGGCGTGCTCCGCGAGGCTTGGGGAGAGGGGCTCCCCGAAGAGGGCCCGCCCGAGGAGGCGCAGGGAGAGGGCGAGCATCTCGTGGTCCAGGTCCCGCTCCTCCCCCCGCCACTCCCCGAAGAAGGCCCGGGCCTCCTCCTCCATGGCCTCCCGGTAGCCGCGGACGCTCTTCGGCAGGAAGGGGTCTTTGAGGGCCTTGCGCGCCTCCTTCCAGCTTTTCCCCCAGTCGGTGAGGAGGCCCCTCCCCGTGAGGCGGGAGAGGGCCCGGTACTGGAAGGTGGCCTTGGTGGTCCCCTCGGCGAGGAGTGCCCCCTCCACCCCCTCGGGGTCAAAGATCAGGGCCAGGGGGAAGCGGGGCAGGGGAAGGAAGAGCCGGGGGTGGGCCCGGCCCCACTCCAGCAGGACGGCGAGGGGGTCTTGCTGGAGGTCTTTCAGGTAGGGCCAGGCCTCCCTCAGGGAAAGGCGCTTCATGGGAGCATCTTAACGGCGCACCAGGGGGCGGTACCCTGGGCGGGGCCATGGGGAGGCCCAGGAGGAGGAAGAGGGCCGCCAGGGCGTAGCGGAAGAGGGCGATGGCCTCGAGGGCCTTTTCCGGGTCCTTCGCCTGAACATGCCCGCACTCTACCGGGGAAGCCCGCCCCGGGAGTGTACCCCCGCCTACCCTCGGGCGAGATCCCTCGCCAGGCGCAGGTAGCGCCTTCTCGCCTCCTCCAGGTCCACCACGGGGTCCTTGGGGGCGTAGGAGGGGTATTCCGGGGCCCAGCGCTTAAGCCACCTCCTTAGCCCCCAAGCTCCCGGCTGATCCTCTGGGCGGTCCTGACCACCTCGGCCGCCACCTCGGAAAGCCTCTCCTCGTCCAGGTAAATGGCGGCGGTGGAGACGCTCACGGCGGCCACGGGCTCGCCCCGGCCGTTGAGGATGGGGGCGGCCACGCACCGCACGCCGGGCTCGTTCTCCTCGAGGTCCAGGGCGTAGCCCCGGGCCCTTGTGGCGAGGAGCTCCTCCCGGAAGCGGGCGAAGTCGCTCAGGGTGTTGGGGGTGCGTTTGAGCCCCGGGGTAAAAGCCATGGGCCACCTCTCCTCCGGCAGGAAAGCGAGAAGGGCCTTGCCCAAGGCGATGGACTGGGCGGGGAAGCGGCTCCCGATCTGGCTGGCGAGAAGGAGCTCCCTTTTGCCCGGCACCTTGTCAATGTAGACCACTTCCTTCCCGTCCAGGACCGCCAGGTGGACGGTCTCCAGGGTGGCGTCCCGCAGGGCCTCGAGGTGGGGCCGGGCCAAGGCGGGCAGGGAGAGCTCCTCGTAGGCCTTAAATCCTAGGCGGCCCCACCATCGCCGAAGTGGCCCGTCGCGCGGGCGTTTCCCCGGCCACGGTGTCCCGGGTTCTCAACGGCACCGCCCGGGTCTCCCAGGAGAAGGTGCGGGCGGTGCTCCATGCGGTGGAGGAACTGGGCTACGCCCCGAGCCCCCTGGCCCAGGGCCTGGCCACGGGACGTTCCTACGCCGTGGGCATCCTCCTCCCGGACTTCGCCAGTCCCTTCTTCGGTCCCATCCTCGAGGCCCTCACCCTGGAGCTGGAGGCCACCCCCTACCGCCCCATCGCCGTGCCCGGCCACTGGAGCCTGGTGAGGGAGCTGGAGGCCCTGGAGTTTTTGAAGGCCCACCGGGTAGAGGCCCTCGTCCTCCTCAGCACCGCCCTGGACGGGGAGGCCTTGGGGGAGTTGGGCATCCCCATCCTCGCCTTCGGCCAGCGGGTAGAGGGGCCGAAGGCCTGGTCCCTTTGCCTGGACAACCAGAAGGCGGCCTACGAGGCCACGCGCTACCTCATTGACCGGGGGCACACCCGCATCGTCCACATCTCCAGCCACCGGGGAGGGATGGACGTCCGGGAGCGGCTTCTCGGGTACCGCAAGGCCATGCGGGAGGTGGGCCTCGAGGCCCGGGTGGTCTACGGCGACCTGGAGGAGGAGGGCGGCTACCGCGCGGCGGCGGAGGCCTTCCGCCGCTACCCCGACACCACCGCCCTCTTCGCCGCCAACGACCAGACGGCCTTCGGCGCCAGGCTTTACCTCTACGAGCAAGGGCTTCGCGTGCCCGAGGACGTCTCCCTCATGGGGTTTGACGACGTCGCCCCGAGCGCCTACCAGATCCCCCCGCTCACCACCGTGCGCCAGCCCATCCAAGACATCGGCATAGCCCTGGGCCGCGCGCTCCGGGCGGTCCTTGCGGGGGAGGTGCCCACCCTGCCCCGCCTGGAGCTCCGGCTGGTGGAAAGGGCCTCGGTAAGGGAGGTGGGAGCCTGAAGGAAACGGCGGCCCTTAGGCCCTAGGCCCTCGGCCCACCCCGAAAAGGGGTGGTGGACGCGAAAGGAGGTTCCCATGATTAAGAAAGCGCTTTCAAGCCTTCTCGTCTTGACCTCTCTGGCCTTTGCCCAGAGGACCCTCGAGGTCTGGATCATGCCCAACAGCCCCCAGCCCGCCGAAGACTTCAAGGCCCTGGTGGCCCCCTTTGAGAAGGCCCGCGGCGTGGAGGTGAAGGTCACCGTCCTGGACTGGAGCGTGGCCTGGACCAAGATCACCACCGCCGCCACGAGCGGCGTAGGGCCGGACATTACCCAGCTCGGCACCACCTGGGTGGGGGCGATCAGCGCCATGGGCGCCCTGGAGCCGGTGGACGACGTGCTGAAGGCGTTGGGCGGGGAGAAGGCCTACCTTCCCGCCGTCTGGCGCACCACCCGCTTAGAGGGCGCCCGCCAGGCCACCGCCGTGCCCTGGTTCTCCGACCTCCGGGCCTTCTACTACCGCACCGACGCCCTCAAGGCCGCGGGGGTCAACCCGGTGGAGATGTTCGCCAGCTGGCAGGGCTTTGAGGCCGGCCTGGCCAAGCTCAAGGCCTCGAGCTTCCGCGACCCCGAGACCAAGGCCCCCCTGGCCCCCCTCTGCACCCCGGGAAAGAACACCTGGGACGTGCTCCACAACGCCGCTCCGTGGATCTGGGGCGCGGGCGGGGAGATCGTTCGCCAGGCAGGCGGGCGCTGGCAGAGCGCCCTCAATAGCCCGGAGAGCCTGGAAGGGCTTTACTTCTTCCTCTCCCTGGCCCAGAAGGGCTACGTCCCGGCGGAGAGCCTGGAGAAGAACACCGAGCAAATACAAGCCGACTTCCAGGCCGGAAAGTGCGCCGTCTTCGCCAGCGGCTCCGGGATGATCCGGGAGGCCCAGGTCCCCGAGGCCAAGGGCGGCTTTGCCGAGCGCCCCGCCGCCAGGAACCTGGGGGTGGCGCCGTACCCCGCCGGGCCCAAGGGGCGGTACACCTTCTTCGGCGGCTCCACCCTCGCCCTCTTCAGCTTCTCCAAGAACAAGCCCCTGGCCAAAGAGCTCCTCAAGTACCTGGGAAGCCCCAAGGCCCAGGTCCGCTACGCCCAGATGACGGGGATGCTCCCCGGCCTGCGCTCCACCTGGAGCGATCCCAGCTTCCAGCAGAACCCCCTGCTCCGCACCTTCATCCAGGCCGCCCAGTTCGGCCGCACCTACCCCTCCTTGGCGGGCTGGGGCGGGGTGGAGAACCTGGCGGTGCAGCACATCGGCATGGCCTGGGACCTGGTGGCCCAGGGCCGGCTCACCCGCGAGGCCCTGAAGGACCTCATGGGCAAGGCCTCCGTGGCCATCAACCAGGCCCTGAGGTGAGGCGTATGGGGGCCTCGAGGCCCCCCTTTTTCTTCCCCATGAGGACCTTTTGGCGCAAATACGGCCTCGCCTACCTCTTCATCGCCCCCGCTTTCCTGGGGATGCTCCTTGTCCACTACGGCCCCATGGTCCAGGGCATCTACATGGGGTTCCTGGACCTCAGGCTCCAGACCCTCAGGCTCTACCTCCAGGCCCCCTTCGTGGGGTTGGAGAACTACCGGGAGATCCTCCTGAACCCCGAGTCCACCTTCCGCGCCGGGTTCCTCTACGCCGTGCGCACCACCCTCCTCTACACCCTGGTGGTCACCGCCTTGAACCTCTCCCTGGGGCTTTTGGTGGCCCACCTCCTGAACCGGCCCCTCTTCCTCCGGGGGCTTTGGCGGAGCCTCATCCTCCTCCCCTGGGTGGTGCCGAGCTACGTGGTGGGGCTCCTTTGGGGCTTCATGTGGCTCAAGGAAGGGGTCATCAACCACCTCCTCGTGGACGTTCTCGGCCTCCTTCCGCAAAAGCCCCACTGGCTCATCGGCCCCCTCACCTTCGTGGCCATCGTGCTGCCCACGGTGTGGCGGAGCTGGCCCTTCGTCATGGTCACCTACCTGGCAGCCCTCCAGGCCATCCCCCAGGAGCTCTACGAGGCGGCCAAGGTGGACGGGGCCACGCCCTGGCAGCGCTTCCGCTTCGTGACCTGGCCCATGCTCCGCCCAGTGACGGCGGTCCTCCTGCTCTACGGGCTCCTGGGAACGATGTACAGCTTCAACATCGTCTACATGATGTTCGGCCACGGGGCGGGCTACCCCGGGGAGTGGGGGGACCTCCTCATGACCAACCTCTTCCGGAACACCTTCGGCCTGTGGAACTTCGGCCTGGGGGCGGCGGCGAGCACCCTCTACATGCTCCTCTCCCTCGGGCTCATCCTCTTCTGGTACCGGGTCTTCCGGGAGGATCTGCGCGCGAGGTGAACGATGCGTGAGGAAAGATGGCTCAAGTGGGGCGCGGGCTTTCTCCTCTTTCTCGTGCTCGTGTTCCACCTTTTCCCCATCTTCTGGATGGTGAACACCTCCCTCATGACCCAGCTGGAGGCGGCCACGGGAAGTCTTTTCCCCAAGGCGCCCCAGTGGGGCAATTACCTGGACATCTGGCGCGTCCTGCCCTTCTTTCACTACTTGAAAAACTCCTTCCTGGTCTGCTCCCTGACCACGGCCTTCGCCCTGGCCGTGGCCACCTTCGCCGGGTACGCCCTCGCCCGGTTCCGCTTCCCCGGAGCGGAGCTTTTTGGGGGAAGCGTCCTCGTGACCCAGGTGATCCCCGGAATCCTCTTCCTGATCCCCCTCTACATCATGTACATCTACGTGCAGAACTGGGTCCGCTCCGCTTTGGGCCTCGAGATGCGCCTCGTGGGCAGCTACGGGGGGCTCGTCTTCACCTACACCGCCTTCTTCGTTCCCCTGAGCATCTGGATCCTCAGGGGCTTCTTCGCCTCCATTCCCAAGGAGCTGGAGGAGGCGGCCATGGTGGACGGGGCCACGCCCTTCCAGGCCTTCCACCGGGTGATCCTGCCCCTGGCCCTCCCGGGCCTCGCGGCCACGGCCGTCTACATCTTCCTCACCGCCTGGGACGAGCTCCTCTTCGCCCAGGTCCTCACCACCGAGGCCACCGCCACCATTCCCGTGGGCATCCGCAACTTCGTGGGCAACTACCAGAACCGCTACGACCTGGTCATGGCCGCCGCCACGGTGGCCACGCTGCCCGTCCTCGTCCTCTTCTTCTTCGCGCAGCGCCAGCTCATCCAAGGCCTCACCGCCGGGGCGGTGAAGGGCTAGGCGTTGGGAGGAGGAACGCGCATGGCCGAGAACGCCGAAAAGTTTCTGTGGGGGGTAGCCACCAGCGCCTACCAGATCGAGGGGGCCACCCAGGAGGACGGGCGGGGGCCTTCCATCTGGGACACCTTCGCCCGCCGCCCGGGGGCCATCCGGGACGGAAGCACAGGGGAGCCCGCCTGCGACCACTACCACCGCTACGAGGAGGACATCGCCCTTATGCAATCCCTCGGGGTGGGGGTCTATCGCTTCTCCGTGGCCTGGCCCCGGATCCTCCCCGAGGGCCGGGGGCGGATCAACCCCAAGGGCCTCGCCTTTTACGACCGCCTGGTGGACCGGCTTCTCGCGGCGGGGATCACGCCCTTCCTCACCCTCTACCACTGGGACCTGCCCCAGGCCCTCGAGGACCGGGGCGGCTGGCGGAGCCGGGAGACCGCCTTCGCCTTCGCCGAGTACGCCGAGGCGGTGGCCCGGACCCTCGCCGACCGGGTGCCCTTCTTCGCTACCCTGAACGAGCCCTGGTGCTCGGCCTTCCTCGGGCACTGGACGGGGGAACACGCCCCCGGCCTCAGAAACCTGGAGGCAGCCCTTCGCGCCGCCCACCACCTCCTCCTGGGGCACGGCCTCGCCGTGGAGGCCTTGAGGGCCGCGGGGGCGAAGCGGGTAGGGATCGTCCTCAACTTCGCCCCGGTGTACGGCGAGGACCCCGAGGCGGTGGACGTGGCTGACCGCTACCACAACCGCTACTTCCTGGACCCCATCCTGGGCAGGGGGTATCCCGAAAGCCCCTTCCAAGATCCCCCGCCCGTTCCCATCCTCTCCCGCGACCTTGAGCTCGTCGCAAGGCCCCTGGACTTCCTAGGGGTGAACTACTACGCCCCCGTCCGCGTGGCCCCGGGGACGGGGCCTTTGCCCGTGCGCTACCTTCCCCCGGAGGGGCCGGTCACGGCCATGGGGTGGGAGGTCTACCCCGAGGGGCTTTACCACCTCTTGAAGCGCCTCGGCCGGGAGGTGCCCTGGCCCCTTTACATCACGGAAAACGGGGCCGCCTACCCCGACCTCTGGACGGGAGAGGCCGTCGTGGAGGACCCTGAGCGGGTGGCCTACCTCGAGGCCCACGTGGAGGCCGCCCTCCGGGCCCGGGAGGAAGGGGTGGACCTCAGGGGCTACTTCGTCTGGAGCCTCATGGATAACTTTGAGTGGGCCTTCGGCTACACCCGGCGCTTCGGCCTCTACTACGTGGACTTCCCCAGCCAGAGGCGCATCCCTAAAAGGAGCGCCCTCTGGTACCGGGAGCGGATCGCGCGGGCCCAGCTCTGAGCGTCCGCGCATTGATCCCGCCACTTAGGGCCCCCGAACCGGGGAGGGTGGACGGCGAGGACTCCAGAGGCCTCCACCCTCCCCATAAGGGCCTCGAGGTCCCGGGAAGAGGCCCTAAAACTCAAAGAAGGCCGGGACGAAGGCGTAGCCCTCCCCTTCCCGCCGGATGTACCCAACGGCGGGCCAGGGGAAGTGGTAGGCGGTGATCAGGCTCCGCTTCTCCGAGACCTTCTGGAAGAGGCGGGCCCGGGTCCGCACCACCTGCGCCTTGTCCATGTCAAAGCCCAGGTAGGCCTGGGGGAAGCGGAGGGAGAGGAGGTAGTGGCCCGCCGCATCCCCAAAAATGAAGAGCCTCTTTCCCTCGGAGGTGGCCTCGAGGCTCATGTGCCCCGGGGTGTGGCCGAAGGAGGCCACCGCCCGCACCCCCGGGAGGATCTCCTCCCCGTCCTCCACGGGCCGGATGCGCTCCTTAAGGGGCACGAGGGCCCTTTGCACCGCGGGCGAGGGGTTTTGAAGCCAGAACTCGAGGTCCACCCGGCCCATGAGGTGCTCCGCCTTGGCGAAGACGGGCCGCCCCTCCCCGTCCACCAGTCCCCCGATGTGGTCGGGGTGGCCGTGGGTGAGGAAGACGTGGGTGATGTCCTCGGGAAGGTAGCCGGCAAGCTCCAGGTGGGCGAGGAGCCGCCCCCCACTTCCCGCACCCCTCCCCGTGTCCACGAGGAGCCTGGCCTCCCCCAGGTCCAGGAGCACCGGGTTGAAGTTGTTGCGGGTGGCCTCCGGGTCCAGGAAGTGCTCCACGAGCGTCCTGCGGAAGACCTCCTGGAGCTCCGGGTTCGCCCCCCAGTTGGGGAGGAGGGGGCCTGGAGGGGACTGGCCGTCGGAGAGGACCACCACCTGGATCCCCCCTACCCGGAAGCGGTAAAAGCCGCCCCCGTTCACCCCCTTGGGCGCGCGCCCCTGGGCCCGACCCAAGGAAAGGCCTCCCGCCGCCCAAAAAAGCCCCGCACCGGAGAGGAAACGCCTGCGGTCCACCCGCCACCCCCTTTGCGGGAAGGGTAACCCCGGCCGTGGCCTGGAAGCGTGCCCCAGTTCACCTTGGTGGCGGCCTCTAAGCACCCCCGGGGCCCGAAAGAAGCTTCCCCAGCCTCATTCGGGCATCCCATACCGCTCGGGCAGGCTCGGCCCCAAGGTAGGGGCTTCACCTGGGAGGAAGAAGAGGCTGGGCCCCGCCACGGGGGACCGGGCCTACAGGCTTTCCCTCAAGCGCTCTTGGCCCGCAGGAGGGCGGGGCCCCTTAAGGGGGCGACCTCCTCCTCCGCCAGGTCCAGAAGGGCCAAAGTGTTCCCCTCGTGGTCCACGAACTCCACCATGTACCCCCCGTGGGGGTAGATGAGGACCACGGTCCCCACGTCCCCGGCCTCGAGGCCCCACTCCTCCTTGTCCCGCTTCAGGACCACCAAATCGTGCTCCCGGATCATCCCCCCCTCCACGGGTAGGCCGTCACCAGACGGGCCGCCGCACCCTCCTTCTCAAGGTACCAGACGCCCTGCAAAAGAACCTCCCGCCTGGGGCCGCGAAGGGGACCCCTAAGGACCAGCACCGGGCCCTCGCCCAGGAAGCCCGGTCTGCGGGCCACCTCCTCCGCCTCCTCCGCGTGGCGCAGGAGGGCTTCTTCCAGAGCCTCGGGAGCCTCCGGGGAGAAGCCCAGGGCCATGAAGGAGCGGGCCTTGCTTCCCCCCTCGGGGTGCTTGGGGTTGAGGAGGTACTCCGTGAGCTTGGCCCTAGGGACAAAGAAGTCCACGAAGGAGGCTTACCGCACCCCCTTACCTCCACGGGCAAACCCCTCTTCTTCACCCCGAGGAGCTAAACCTTAACAGCGGAGGTACTGGGGCAAGACCTCCTCCAGGGCCTGGGGCGCGGGCAGAAGCTCCCTTAGGGCCTCGGGGAAGGGGGCGGTGTTCCCTTCCTTGAGCATGAGGTACTGGTCCTTTGTGAGGGGGGCAAAGGGCAAGGGGGAAAGGAGGGGGACGAGGCGGTCCATGAGCCAAAGGGGAAGGGAAAGAAAGGGCTTCCTCCGCCCCAGGACCTCCATCACCAGCTGGAGGAGCTCGCGGAAGGTGTACTCCCTAGGCCCCACCAGGTCGTAGGTTCCCTCGAGGCCCCGCTCCAAGGCCCCCACGAAGACCTCCACCACGTCCCCCACGTACACGGGCCTAAAGGGGAAGCTTCCGTCCCCGATGAGGGGCACGAAGGGCAAGGGGGCGCAGACGAGGCCCCTCAGGACACCGCCAAAGAACTCGTCCCCGGGGCCGAAGATGAGGCTTGGGCGGAAGATGGCGTGGGAGAAGCCGCTTTGGCGCACCAGGGCCTCCCCTTCGGCCTTGGTCCGGTGGTAACGGCTTGGGGCCTCGGGCCTCGCCCCCAGGGCGGACATGTGGAGGAGGCGGCCCACCCCGGCCCGTTCCATGGCCTTCAGGAGGTTCCTCACCCCGTCCACGTGCACCGCCCGGAAGGTCTGGCCCCTTTCCCGAATGATCCCCGCGAGGTAGATGGCGGCCTCCGCCCCCTTGAGGTCCGGCACCTCCCGGGCGATGTCCCCCTCTACCAGGACCGCTCCCTCGGGGAGGGGCCTGGACCTGCGGGCGAGGACCAGGGGGGTGTGGCCCCGCGCCAAAAGGAGGCGCACCACCTCCTGGCCCACGAAGCCCGTTCCGCCGACGACGAAGACCCGCATTCAGGCCGCCTCCAGGACGCCACCCGCCTCCCGCTCCAAGGCGGCGAGGTCCAGGAGGTAGATCCTGCGGTAGGCGGTAACGATGAGCCCCTCCCGGCGGAGGTCGGCGAGGACCTTGGAAACGGACTCCCGGATGGAGGCGGTGGCGTCGGCGATCTCCTCGTGGGAGACGGTAACGTAGATGCCCTGCCTGTCCCGGGCCGAAAGCGGGGTGTCCGCCAGGAAGAGGAGGTAGCGGGCGATGCGGGCGCGGAGCTCCCCCGTCTGCAGGTGGGCCTCGTAGGCCTGGACCCGGCGCATCTGCCGGGCGAGGTTCCGCGCCACCCGGTGCAGGGCCTCGTGGTCCATGGCCCTGGGGTCCAGCCCCTGGACCACCGCCTCCGTCATGGCCTCGGCGGTGTAGCGGTAGGCCTTACCCTCCAAGGCCTCCTCCCCGAAGTAGTCCCCGGGAAGAACGTGGCGCAGGGTGATGAGGCGGCCGTCGGGGAGGAGCTCCACCACCCGCACCAAGCCCTCCTCCAGGCGGTAGAGGGTGCGGGCCTCCTCCCCCCTGAGGTAGATGGTTTCCTTCCGGGCAAACCTCTTCATATCGCCTCCTTTTCCGGCCCCCTAGGGAGCCAAAGCGCCTCGGCGAGGCCCTTCAGGTCCTCCATGTACTCGGCGCCGAGCCTCCTGGCCTCCTCCGGCCCCGCCCCCTGCCCCCCGAGGAAGACCCGGGGGGCGAGGTCCTTAAGGGCCCCGTCGGGGAGGGCCCTTAAAGGCTCGGAAAGGAGGGCGGAGAGGACCACCGCCCCCGCCCCGAGCCGCCGGGCCAAGGCCCTGAGGTCGGGGAGGGGGGTGTCGGGGCCGAGGTAGAGGGCGGGGACCCCTTTGCGGCGGAGGTGGTAGGCGGCGAGCATGGCCCCGATCTCGTGCCGCTCCCCGGGAGGGGTGGTGACGAGGACGGGGGGGCCGGGCGGGAAGCCCGCGAGGTCCAAAAGTTCCTGGAGCCTTGCCCGGAGGAAGGTGGAGGCCAGGTGCTCCTCCGCCACCCCGATCTCCCCCCGGTGCCAGGCCTCCCCCACCTCCCGGAGAACGGGGAGGAGGAGGTGCTCCAGGATGCCCTCCGGGCCCCAAAACCTGAGCCCCCGGCGGAAGAGGGCCTCGGCCCCGGCGAGGTCCCCCCGGAGGAGGGCCTCGAGGAGGCCGGTCCCCAGGTCCTCGGGGCGCACCCCCTGGGCCAGGTAGCGGCGGATGGCCGCTTTAGGCGTGGCCCCCTCCTCCAGCCAGCGCTTGATCGTCTTCAGGGCCTCCACGTCTTCCGCGCTGTAGAGGCGATGCCCTCCCGGGGTACGCCGGGGCTTGGGGAAGCCGTAGCGGCGCTCCCACTGGCGGAGCGCCTCGGCGGAAAGGCCGGTCATGGCTTCCACCTCGGCGATGGTGTACACCCCGGAGGAGGTCATGCCCTTAGGGTAGGGCGATGTATAGGTTTTGTCAAGCTTTTGTACATCTCTGCGGAGTGTAGTCGGGGCAAAAGTCCCCGAGGCCGCCTAGAATGAAAATGCCCGCAAGTATGGAGCCCGACTGGAAAGCCCTCCTCCGCGTCCTCCGCGCTCACTCTGCCACCTTCTACCTGGGAAGCCTCCTCTTCCCCAAGGAGGCCCGCAAGGGGGCCTGGGCGGTCTACGCCGCCTGCCGCCTGGGGGACGAGGCGGTGGACGGGGAGGGCGGGGGCCCGGAGGCCCTCGAGGCCTGGTGGGCGGGGGTGGAGCGGGCCTACCGGGGAAGGCCCCTCGCCGAGTGGGAGAAGGGCCTCGCCTGGGCCCTGGAGCGCTGGGACATCCCCTTTGAGGCCTTCCTCCACATGCGGGAGGGCTTCCAAACGGACCTCGGCCCCGTGCGGCTCGGGACGGAGGCGGAGCTCCTCCGCTACTGCTACCAGGTGGCGGGCACCGTGGGGCGGATGATGACCCCCATCGCCGGGGGCGGCAAGGAGGCGGAAGCCCGGGCGGTGAAGCTGGGGCAGGCCATGCAGCTCACCAACATCCTCCGGGACGTGGGGGAGGACCTAGAGCGGGACCGGGTCTACCTGCCCTTGGACCTCCTCCGGGCCCACGGGGTGGAGGTGGAGGACCTGCGGGCGGGGCGCGTCACCCCAGGGTACCGGGCCCTCATGGCCCACCTGGAGGGGAAGGCCCGGGCCCTTTACCGGGAGGGGCTTGCGGGCCTAGGCCACCTCAAGGTGGGCCGGGCGGCCATCGCCCTCGCCGCCTTGCAGTACCGGGGCATCCTGGACAAGCTCAGGCTTTCGGGCTACGACAACCTGGGAAGGCGGGCCCACCTCAAGGCCTGGGAACGGGCCCTCCTCCTCCCCAAGGCCTTCCTCGCCGCCCGCTTTCCCCCAAGGCCGGAGGGAAGCCCCTGATGGGCCCCCTTCTCGTCTGGCACCGGGGCGACCTCCGCCTCCACGACCACCCGGCCCTTCTGGAGGCCCTCGCCCGGGGGCCGGTGGTGGGCCTCGTGGTCCTGGACCCCAACAACCTGAAGACCACCCCGAGGCGGCGGGCCTGGTTCCTGGAGAACGTCCGGGCCCTGCGTGAGGCCTACCGGGCGCGGGGCGGGGCCCTTTGGGTCCTGGAGGGCTTTCCTTGGGAGAAGGTGCCCGAGGCGGCGAAGAGGCTTCGGGCCAAGGCCGTCTACGCCCTAAGAAGTTACACCCCCTATGGCCGCCACCGGGACGCGAGGGTGCAAGAGGCCCTTCCCGTCCCCCTCCACCTCCTCCCCGCCCCCCACCTCCTCCCCCCCGACCTCACCAAGCCCTACCGGGTCTACACCCCTTTTAGCCGCCTCTACCGGGGAGCCGCCCCGCCCCTTCCCCCTCCCGAGGCCTTACCCAAGGGGCCGGAGGAGGGGGAGATCCCCCGGGAAGACCCGGGGCTTCCCCTCCCCGAGCCGGGGGAGGAGGCGGCCCTCGCGGGGCTTCGGGCCTTCCTCGAGGCCAAGCTTCCCCGCTACGCCGAGGAGCGGGACCGGCTGGACGGGGAGGGGGGCTCGAGGCTCTCCCCCTACTTCGCCCTCGGGGTCCTCTCCCCCAGGCTCGCCGCCTGGGAGGCGGAGTGGCGGGGCGGGGAAGGGGCGAGGAAGTGGGTGGCGGAGCTCCTCTGGCGGGACTTCTCCTACCACCTCCTCTACCACTTCCCCTGGATGACGGAAAGGCCCCTGGACCCGAGGTTCCAGGCCCTCCCCTGGCAGGAGGACGAGGCCCTCTTCCGCGCCTGGTACGAGGGGAGGACCGGCGTCCCCCTGGTGGACGCCGCCATGCGGGAGCTCCACGCCACGGGCTTCCTCTCCAACCGGGCCCGGATGAACGCGGCCCAGTTTGCGGTGAAGTACCTCCTCCTCCCCTGGAAAAGGGCGGAGGAAGCCTTCCGCCACCTCCTCCTGGACGGGGACCGGGCGGTGAACCTCCAGGGCTGGCAGTGGGCGGGGGGCCTGGGGGTGGACGCCGCCCCCTACTTCCGGGTCTTCAACCCGGTGCTCCAGGGGGAAAGGCACGACCCCGAGGGGAGGTGCAAACAGTTGGGAAATAGTGCACACCACTTCACCCCAGCGCTCACGTGCTCTCACTTCCCGCCACCTCACCCCAGCGAGCCCCCGCGACATACGAAAAGCCCCGAAGCGCTATACTCCCCCACAGGAGGCCACAGGTGAAGGCCAAGCCTAAAGTCACGCGCAAGCGTACCTCGCAGAAGAGGGCGAAAACCTTCACCGGAGCCCACGCCCTCCTCCTCTTCCCTTCCGGAGAAGACCACAAGGCCACCCTGGACCTCATGCGCCGCTTCTCCGCCGCCGTGCGCTACGCCTACAACCGCTTGCTTGAGGGTCAGACCAGGGAGAACCTCAAACGGCAGGACGGCCCCCTCTGTTTCTTCTCCCGCCTCAACACCCGCCACGCCGACGACGCCGTCTTGAAGGCCCAGGCCGTTCTGGACTCCGCCCGGGAGAGAGGAGAAGACCCCCGGAAGGTCGCCTTCGAAGGAAGCTCTTTGAGACCCTGAAGCGGGGGCACCTCTCGGGTAAGCCCCTGAAGGAGCTCAAGCGGGAGTGGAGGGAGAAGCGGCAAGGCACGCTCTACTCCCGTGGGGACAAGACCAAGGGGGGCAACCTCAACCTGAGGCTCCTCGTCAAGGAAGGAG
This sequence comes from Thermus sp. NMX2.A1, assembly GCF_000511705.1. Lineage (NCBI taxonomy): Bacteria > Thermotogati > Deinococcota > Deinococci > Thermales > Thermaceae > Thermus > Thermus sp. NMX2.A1. The sequence continues at coordinate 18,523 of NZ_ATNI01000056.1, read as the reverse complement.
CCCTGTGGCTCCGGATCAACCTCGGAAACGGAAGCTACGCCCACGCCCTGGTGAAGACCTCTCACCCAAACCTTAACGCCCTCCTCAAGGTGTTCCCCTGGCGGGGAAGCAACCAGAGGGTGTACGCCTCCCTTCCCTACAACGTGGAGCTCTCCCTCAAGGACGGCAAGGTCTACGCCACCTTCACCTGGCTCCTCCGGACCCTGGAAATCCTCCTCCGCCTGGAGCGGCCCTTCCTGGTGAACGTGAACCTGCCGCTCAAGCCCAAAGGGTTCCTCTGGACCCGGCAGTCGGTGCGGGCCTACGAGGGGGTGGTGATCCCGGGGGAGGACCCCATGGGCCGCCCCTTCTACTGGTTCGCCTCGAGGCCCCTCAAGGAGGCGGAGGAGGGGACGGACCGCTGGGCGGTGGCCCAGGGCTTCGTCTCCGCCACGCCCCTCCGCCTGGACCTCACCGACGAAACCCGGCTCCAGCCCACCCTGGCCCATGATTAGCGTCCTCATCCCCACCAGGGGGAGGCCCGGGTTTGTGCGGGAGGCCCTTCCACTTCCCGGCGCGGCGGGCCACGGCTACAGGGTGATCACCTGGTCCACCCGGCCCGCCAAAGCCCGGTAGAGGTCGGGGAAGCACCCCACCTCCACCCCCTCCACCACGTGGGGGGACACCCGGCACGTCCCAGGGGTCTTCCGCCCCTCTCCTTCCGGGGTGCACCAGCGGGGCTCCCCCTCGGCCAGGCCCCGCTCCAGAGCGCAGAGGTCGCACATCATGAGGAGGATGCCCTTCTCCTTGGCCACCTTGGCGAGCCGCTCCCCGATGGGGTTCCCTTTCTGCAGCACCAGGGTGTTGTCGTCAAAGAAGAAGATCCCCACCACCTCCACCCCGTGGGTCCCCGCCTCCAGCTGGGGGAGGATCATCTGGCCGAGCTTGTGGCTTGCCGCCCTAGGGCTTGAGAGCACGTAGGCCACGCGCACGGTTCACCTCCGCGAGCGCAGTATAGGGGATCTTCCTTTTGCATGGGGCCGCAGGGGGGCCTTCCTGGGGTCCGGAGGGCGTCTTCCTTCTCCCTCCGGACGGAGGTAGAGCTGGGCCCCTGGGAAACCCCCCTCCCTTGATCCTTGGCAGCTCCTATGCAAATCTGAGCCAAGATATGAACCACCTTGGAAAAACGGAAGTGTTCCTCAACCGCTTCGCCCTACGGCCTCTGAACCCCGAGGAGCTTAGACCTTGGCGCCTCGAGGTGGTTCTGGACCCTCCTCCGGGGCGGGAGGAGGTGTATCCCCTTCTCGCCCAGGTGGCCCGCCGGGCGGGGGGCGTCACGGTGCGCATGGGAGACGGCCTCGCCTCCTGGTCGCCCCCTGAGGTCCTGGTCTTGGAGGGCACCTTGGCGCGGATGGGGCAGACCTACGCCTACCGCCTCTACCCCAAGGGGAGGAGGCCTCTGGACCCCAAGGACCCGGGGGAGCGGAGCGCACTTTCGTCTCTGGCCCGAAGGCTCCTTCAGGAGCGCCTCCGGCGCCTCGAGGGGGTCTGGGTGGAGGGGCTTGCGGTGTACCGGAGGGAGCACGCCCGGGGGCCCGGGTGGCGGGTGCTTGGGGGGGCGGTCTTGGACCTTTGGGTCTCCGACTCGGGGGCGTTCCTCCTGGAGGTGGACCCCGCTTACCGGATCCTCTGCGAGATGTCCCTCGAGGCCTGGCTTGCCCAAGGCCACCCTCTGCCCAAACGGGTCCGGAACGCCTACGACCGGCGCACCTGGGAGCTTCTCCGGCTGGGAGAGGAAGACCCCAAGGAGCTCCCCCTCCCGGGCGGCTTAAGCCTCCTGGACTACCACGCTTCCAAGGGCCGCCTCCAGGGCCGGGAAGGGGGGCGGGTGGCCTGGGTGGCGGACCCAAAGGATCCGCGAAAGCCAATCCCCCATCTGACGGGCCTTTTGGTGCCCGTCCTTACCCTGGAAGACCTTCATGAAGAGGAGGGAAGCCTGGCCCTCTCCTTGCCTTGGGAAGAGCGGCGTCGGCGGACCCGGGAGATCGCCAGCTGGATCGGCCGGCGCCTGGGGCTGGGCACACCTGAGGCGGTGCGCGCCCAGGCGTACCGCTTGAGCATCCCCAAGCTCATGGGCAGAAGAGCCGTGAGCAAGCCTGCGGACGCCCTCCGCGTGGGGCTTTACCGGGCCCAGGAAACCGCCCTGGCCCTCTTGCGCCTGGACGGGGCCCAAGGATGGCCGGAGTTTCTCCGGCGGGCCTTGCTCCAGGCCTTTGGGGCGGGCGGGGCTTCCCTCCGTTTGCACACCCTCCACGCCCATCCCTCCCAAGGCCTGGCTTTCCGCGAGGCGCTGCGGAAGGCCAAGGAGAAGGGGGTCCAGGCCGTGCTGGTCCTCACCCCGCCCATGGCCTGGGAAGACCGCAACCGCCTGAAGGCCCTTCTCCTCAGGGAGGGCCTTCCCAGCCAAATCCTCAACGTCCCCCTCCGGGAGGAGGAACGCCACCGCTGGGAGAACGCCCTCCTGGGCCTTCTGGCCAAGGCGGGGCTTCAGGTGGTGGCCCTGAGCGGCGCCTATCCGGCGGAGCTCGCCGTGGGCTTTGACGCTGGCGGAAGGGAGTCCTTTCGCTTCGGGGGCGCGGCCTGCGCCGTGGGCGGGGACGGCGGCCACCTCCTCTGGACCCTCCCCGAGGCCCAGGCCGGGGAGCGGATCCCCCAGGAGGTGGTCTGGGACCTCTTGGAGGAGACCCTCTGGGCCTTCAGACGCAAGGCGGGGAGGCTTCCTTCCCGGGTCCTCCTCCTTCGGGACGGCCGCGTGCCCCAGGACGAGTTCGCCCTGGCCTTGGAGGCCCTTGCCCGGGAAGGCATAGCCTACGACTTGGTTTCGGTGCGCAAGTCGGGAGGGGGGCGGGTCTACCCCGTGCAGGGGCGCCTGGCGGACGGGCTTTACGTCCCCTTGGAGGACAGGACTTTTCTCCTCCTCACCGTCCACCGGGATTTCCGGGGCACGCCCCGACCCCTGAAGCTGGTGCACGAGGCGGGGGACACGCCCCTCGAGGCCCTGGCCCACCAGATTTTCCATCTGACCCGCCTCTACCCGGCGAGCGGTTTCGCCTTCCCCCGGCTTCCCGCTCCCCTTCACCTGGCCGACCGCCTGGTGAAGGAGGTGGGCCGGTTGGGGATCCGTCACCTCAAGGAGGTGGACCGGGAAAAGCTCTTCTTCGTTTAGTGCCCAAGCGGGGCGGAACCCGGGAAAGGCCCCGGTCTGGGCGCGGCGGGCCAGGAAAAGGGCACACCAAATCCTGCGCCTGGCCCCTTAGGACGAGGCCATGAGGCGCGTAGGGTTTATCGGCCTTGGGCGCATGGGCTTGCCCATGGTCTAGAACCTGGCGAGGGCGGGCTACGAGGTTCTGGCCTGGAACCGCACGCCTAAGGAGGCGGCGGGGGCCGGGGTGGTGGTCACCGTGCTGGCGGACGGAACCTGGCCCACGCCGAACGGGAGGGGGTCACGGAGGAGGAGATCGCCCGCAGGACCACGGCGGGCATCCCCCTCAGGCGCTACGGCAAGCCGGAGGAGGCGGCGGAGGTGGCCGTCTTCCTCCTCTCTCCCCGGAACGGCTACCTCACCGGGCAGCAGGTCCTGGTGGACGGGGGGCTGGCGGTGTGACCCCGGGTACCGCTGGCCTACCGGGCCACCCGCCTTCCCCCCAGGTACACCGCCTCCACCCGCAGGTCCTCGCCCAGCACCAAAAGGTCCGCCCGCTTGCCAGGGGCGATCTCCCCCCGGTCCTTTAGGCCCAGGTAGCGGGCGGGGTAGGTGGAAAGCCTCCGCGCCGCCTCCTCCAGGGAAAGCCCGAAGGCCACCAGCTTGCGGAGGGCCTGGTCCATGGTGAGGGTGCTCCCCGCCAGGCTTTCCCCGAGCCACACCCCCTCCCCCCGCTTCTCCACCCGCTGGGCCCCCAGGGGGTAGACCCCATCCGGCATCCCCGCCGCGGCCACGGCGTCGGTGACGAAGTAGAGGCCGGGGACGCTCTTCAGGGCGAGGCGCAAGGCGGCGGGGTGCACGTGGAGGCCGTCGGGGATGAGCTCCGCCCAAAGGCCCCGCTCCAGGGCCAGGCCCACCACCCCCGGGGCGCGGTGGTGGAGGGGGGTCATGGCGTTGAAGAGGTGGGTAAAGCCCTGGGCCCCCGCCTCCAGGGCGTGGAGGGCCTCCTCGTAGCCTGCGGCGGTGTGGCCGAGCTGCACCCGGACGCCCCGGCCTACCAGGAGGCGCACCAGCTCCAAGGCCCCGGGGAGCTCGGGGGCCAGGGTCACCACCCGGACGGGGGCCCGGGCCAGGAGGTCTTCCATCCAGGCGGGGTCGGGCTTCTGGGGGAAGGGGGGCTGGGCGCCGAGGCGCTTGGGGCTGAGGAAGGGGCCTTCCAGGTGGACCCCGAGGAGGGCCTCGCATTCCCCCATGGCCTCGGCGATGCCCCGAAGGGCCTTCTCTATGGCCTCCGGGGGTGCGGTGACGGTGGTGGGGAGGAGGCCCGTGGTGCCGTGTTGGAGGTGGAAGCGGGCCATCCTGAGCACGGCCTCCTTCCCCTCCATGGCGTCCGCCCCTAGCCCCCCGTGGACGTGGAGGTCCAGGAAGCCGGGGAGGATGTAGGGGCCCTCCACGGGGGCCTCCTCCACGGCCAGGATGCGCTCGGAAAAGTGGAGCCTTCCCCGCACGAAGCCCCGAGGGGAGAGGATCCGGCCTTCCAGGGTCACGGGGTCATTATCCCCTGACCTTCCCCTGACTTGCGCTCCTTACTTTGAACTCGGAGGTGAGAAGCATGAAGCGAAGGGACATCCTGAAAGGTGGCCTGGCTGCGGGGGCCCTGGCCCTCCTGCCCCGGGGCCATACCCAGGGGGCTCTGCAGAACCAGCCTTCCTTGGGAAGGCGGTACCGCAACCTCATCGTCTTCGTCTACGACGGGTTTTCCTGGGAGGACTACGCCATCGCCCAGGCCTACGCCCGGAGGCGGCAGGGCCGGGTCCTGGCCCTGGAGCGCCTCCTCGCCCGCTACCCCAACGGGCTCATCAACACCTACAGCCTCACCAGCTACGTCACCGAGTCCAGCGCCGCGGGGAACGCCTTCTCCTGCGGGGTGAAGACGGTGAACGGGGGGCTCGCCATCCACGCCGACGGGACCCCCCTCAAGCCCTTCTTCGCCGCGGCCAAGGAGGCGGGGAAGGCCGTGGGGCTCGTGACCACCACCACCGTCACCCACGCCACCCCGGCGAGCTTCGTGGTGTCCAATCCCGACCGGAACGCCGAGGAGAGGATCGCCGAGCAGTACCTGGAGTTCGGGGCCGAGGTGTACCTTGGGGGCGGGGACCGCTTTTTCAACCCCGCCAGGCGCAAGGACGGGAAGGACCTCTACGCCGCCTTCGCCGCCAAGGGGTACGGGGTGGTGCGCACCCCCGAGGAGCTCGCCCGTTCCAACGCCACCCGGCTCCTGGGCGTCTTCGCCGACGGCCACGTGCCCTACGAGATTGACCGCCGCTTCCAGGGCCTTGGGGTGCCGAGCCTCAAGGAAATGGTCCAGGCCGCTTTGCCCCGGCTTGCCGCCCACCGCGGGGGCTTCGTCCTTCAGGTGGAAGCGGGGCGGATTGACCACGCCAACCATTTGAACGACGCCGGGGCCACCCTTTGGGACGTGCTGGCGGCGGACGAGGTCCTGGAGCTCCTCACCGCCTTCGTGGACCGGAACCCGGACACCCTCCTCATCGTGGTCTCGGACCACGCCACCGGGGTAGGAGGGCTTTACGGGGCCGGGCGGAGCTACCTGGAGAGCTCCCGAGGGGTGGACCTCCTGGAGCCGCAGCGGGCGAGCTTTGAGCACATGCTCCGCGTCCTCGGCCAGGCCCCGGAGGCCTCCCAGGTCAAGGAAGCCTTCCGGGCCATGAAGGGGGTGGACCTCGAGGACGCCGAGGCGGAAAGGGTGGTGCGGGCCATCCGGGAGAAGGTCTACTGGCCGGAGGGGGTGCGCCAAGGGGTCCAGCCCGCCAACACCATGGCCTGGGCCATGGTGCAGCGGGACGCCAAGAAGCCCGACCGGCCCAACATCGGCTATAGCTCCGGCCAGCACACGGCGAGCCCCGTGATGCTCCTCCTCTACGGCCAGGGCCTGCGCTTTGTGAACCTGGGCCTCGTGGACAACACCCACGTCTTCCGCCTCATGGGGGAGGCCCCGGGCCTCCGCTACCAGAACCCGGTGATGAGCGAGGAGGAGGCCCTGGAGATCCTCAAGGCCAGGCCCCAGGGGATGCGCCACCCCGAGGACGTCTGGGCCTAAGGGCCCGGGTCGCGGGATCGGCCGGGGCCCGGTTCCCCTCCGTGGGAGCCGGGCCTTTTGGCTTCCTGGGCGGGAACCTTGCCCCCGCCGAGGGGCAGGGCCCGCCCCGCCACCAGGAGGTAGGCCTCCTGAGCCGCCTCGGCCAAAAGGGCGTTCACCTGGCCCAGGAGGTCCCGGTAGCGGCGGGCGAGGGGGTTTTGGGGGACGATCCCCATCCCCACCTCGTTGGAGACGGCGATGACCCTCTTGCCGCTTTCCTCCACCGCGCTTAGGAAGCGCCTCGCCTCCAAGAGGGGGTCCAGGCCCCGTTCCATCAGGTTGGCGACCCAGAGGGTGAGGCAGTCCACCACCACGGTGGGGTGGCGGGCCCGCTTCAGGGCCCCCGGAAGGTCTAGGGGCTCCTCCAGGGTCTCCCAGGTGGGGGGGCGCTCCTCCTGGTGGCGGCGGATCTTCTCCGCCATCTCCTCGTCCCGGGCCTCGGCGGTGGCGATCAGGGTGGCGAAGGGCCCGGCGAGCCTCTGGGCGAAGCGGCTCTTGCCGCTCTTTGCTCCTCCCAGGAGGAGGACGAGGCCGGGGGGTGGGGGCGGGTCTACGTCCGGGGCTTTCGCCCCGGTGGGGCTTGCGGGGAAGACCCTCCCCGTAAGCCCCAGGGCCCGGTGGAGGGCCCTTAGGTCCAGGTGGCGCTCCAGGGCGTCCGCCAGGGCCTCAAGGCCCTCCTCCAGGCCCCGCGCCTCCCGGCCGAAGAGGGCCTTCTGCACCCCGGGGTTTTCCAGGAGGCCGTGGAGCCAGGTGGCGAGGAGGCTTCCTTCCTGGTGGAAGAGGGGGAGGCCCTGGCCGTGGTGGATCTCGTACCCCTCCACCTCGAGGCCCTCAAGCCTTCCCCAGTACCCGGAAAGCCCCTGAAGCCTTACCCGCCTCCGCTCCACCGTCTTCTCCCGCGCCATCCGCACCCGGTAGGGGAGGAGGCCGAGGCCGGGGAAGTGGCCCCTTTCCTCCACCCCTTCCTCGTCCAGGAGGGCTTCGGAAAGCATCTCCGCCCCTCCGCAGACGGCGAGGACGGGCTTGCCCGCCTCCAGGTGCCTCTGGATCAAGGGGAGGAAGGCCCGAAGCCAGGGGAGGTCCCGCGCCGGGAGGCGGCTTCCCGGGAGGATGAGAAGCCAGGCCCCTTCCGCCTCCTCGGGGCTATGGGCGTAGACCACCTGGGCGAGCTCGGAGAGGGGCCAGAACTCGTCCAGGTTGGCGGCGTGGGGGTAGCGGAGGAGGGCCACCTTGGGGCCATTCCCGGCGGGCTGGCGGTAGCGGAACCCGTCCTCCTCGGGGAGGGCGAGGGGAAGGAGGGGGAGGGTGCCGAGGACGGGGAGGCCGGTCCAGTCCCTGAGGAGCGCGTAGGCGGGCTTCAGGAGCTCCACGTCCCCCCGGAACTTGTTGAAGGCGAAGCCTATGAGCCTCTTTCGGTGCTCCCCCAGGAGGGCCCAGGTGCCGTAGAGCGCCCCCAGGGCCCCGCCCTGGTCCACGTCGGCCACCAGGAGGGCCTTGGCGTCCGCCCACTCGGCCGCTTTTAGGTTCGGGAGGTCGGGCCAGAGGTTCCGCTCCACCGGGCTTCCCGCCCCCTCCAGCACCAGGAGGTCGTACTCGGCGAGGAGGCCTTCCAGGGCCTCGCGGACGGGGGCCTCGAGGTGGGGCCTCCTTTCCTTCCAGGGAAGCCCGGAGAGGAAGGGATCCACCTTCCCCCACACCACCACCTGGGCGCCCCTTTCCCCGAAGGGCTTCACCAGGACGGGGTTCATGCGCACCTCAGGCTCTACCCCCGCCGCCAGGGCCTGGAGCCACTGGGCGGAGGCGATCTCCCCCCCTTGCACCACCCGGGCGTGGTTGGCCATGTTCTGGGCCTTGAAGGGAGCCGCCTTCAGGCCAAGCCGCCGGAAGTGGCGGAGAAGCCCCGCCGCCAGGAGGCTTTTCCCCACCCCGCTTCCCGTGCCCCAGACGATGAGGGCCTTAGCCCTTGGCAAGGCGCACCTCCACGGCCTTTAGGATGGCCCGGGCGTTTTCCAAGGCCTCCCTGGCCTCCGCCTCCGTGTAGGCCTCCTCCGGGGGAGGTCCTGGAGGAACCAGGCCAGGCTACGCCCCCACGGATCCAGGCCCTGGCCCGCCTCCCAGTCATTCGGGGCTTGGGCGAGCCAGCGTGAGGCTCCAAATCGGCGCTTTTCCACGCTCATAGATGGGCTTCGCCTCCCGGAGAACCCCCTTGAGGAAGGGGAGGTCCCGGCGCTCCCTACACTCCTCGGGGGTGAGGACGATGGCCTCCACGGGGAGGGGGGCGTCCTGGAGGAGCTCCAGGACGAGGCCGATGCGCTCAAGGGGAGGAAGGGGGGTGCGGGCCACCACCAGGAGGTCCAGGTCCGACCTCCGGTCCGCCGTCCCCCGGGCGTGGGAGCCGAAGAGGTAGATGGCCTCCAGGTCCAGGGCCGCCCGTAGCCGCCCCAGGGCCTCCTCCAGGTAGCGGGCAAGCTCCGGGGTCATGCCCTGAGTTTACCCGCGAGGACCTCCTCCAGGGCGAGGAGGAGGGCCCTTATGGCCTCCTCCCTCTGGGCGGAAAGCCTGAGCCACTCGGGGAGGCCGAAACTGGTGCAGTCCCGCACCCTTATGCCCCTTTCCCTCAGGGCCTTCGCCACCTCCGTGGCCCGGCCCACCCGCGCCATGAGGAAGTTGGCGGGGCTTTCCCGGACCTCGAGGCCAAGCCTCCTAAGCCCCTCGGCGAGGAGGCCCCGGAGGCGGAAGAGCTCCCTTTTGCTCCCCTCCAGCCAGGCCCGGGCCTCCGGGTCCAGGTGGGCGTGGAGGAAGGCCTCCCCGTAGACGGAGAGGGGCCAGGAAGGGGCCAGGTTCTGGAAGTGGGTGAGGTCCAGGGGGGCCAGGAGGTACCCCGCCCTGACCCCCGTGAGGCCGTGGGCCTTGTTGGGGCTATAGAGGCGGAAGGCCGTTTGGGGGAGGGGCGGGGGGGATTCCATGAGGTCGTGGTAGGCGAGGTCCAGGACCAGGGCGCCCCCTGCGCGCCTGGCCGCCTCCTCCAGGAAGGGGTAGACCTCCCCCGTGGGGTTGTTGGGCACGCAGAGGAAGGCGAGGGAACTTTTGGGAAGGAGCTCCAGGAAGGCCTCGGGGCTTTCCGCCTCCCAGAGGGGCAGATCCAGGGCCCGGGCGGCCCGGGCGTACTCGCCGAAGGTGGGGGGGAGGAGGAGGATGGGCCCCCGCAGGTAGGTCCAGCGGGCCAGGCGGTGGATGAGCTCGCTCGTTCCCGTGCCCACGGCCACCTGTTCGGGAGAGACCCCGTGGGCCTCGGCCAGGGCCCGGCGTAGCCTCCGGTAGAGGGGGTCGGGGTAACGGCTCGGGTCGGCCCTTCGCAGGTAGGCCAGGGCCACGGGGTTGGGGCCTAGGGCGTTGGCGTTGGTGGAGAAGTCGTAGAGGGGCTCGGGGCCCTCGTCGGTGCCCCCGTGGATGGGGCGGAGGACGTCGTCCAGCATGCCTTCCATGGTAGGGAAGCCGCGGGAGGCCGAGTGGGGCCCAGGCTAAGGACGGAGGCGGAGGGCCCCCTCCCGCATCCGGGCGAGGACGGCCTCGAGGCGGGCCGCCTCCTCCTCGGTGTAGGCGTGGAGCTCCAGGGGAAGGCCGGGGAAGGCCTTTCGGGCCAGGCGGTGGAGGTCCTCCCGGCGGGGCCCCCGGTAGAGGAGGAGGAGGTCCACGTCGCTTCCCACCGAGGCTCTTCCCCGGGCCCAGGAGCCGAAGAGCCAGGCCTCGAGGAGGGGAACCTCCTTCTCCAGGGCCTTAAGCCCCTCCTCAAGGCGGAGGAGGAGCTCCTCCCTCGTCCATCTGGGATAGAACACCTTCACAGTAGGCATACACCGCCTCCGCGTGTCCCAAAAGGCGCTCGGCCTCGCCCCGCCGGTAGCGCTGAAAAGGGGCGCCCTCCGGCAAGGCGTCGGGGTACCGGCTTGGGATGTGGGCCTTGTCCAGCTCACTGGCGGCGTCCAGCAACGCCTCGGGCACGGGGAGCTTTTGGGCCAGCTCCTCGAGGAGGCCCGCCACCGAGTGGCCCCAGGCCACGACTCCCAGCCTCTGGAAGACGGCCTTCACCGCCTTTTCCGCCGCCTGTTGCGCCGCGAAGGCCGCCCACTCAAAAAACCCTTCCCGCAGGGAAAGCCTAGCCTGCTCCAGGTCCCGCTTGGCCTGAAGCAGGAAGTCCCGGCTCCGCTCCACCTCCAAAGCCTACCAAAGCCCCGTGGCCGCCGCGAGGAGGAGGCCCACCCCGTAGCCCAGGCCCCCCACGAGCCAGAGGGCCTTCCGGGTGTGGGAAGCCTTGGGGGAGGGGGCCAGGGGGTTCAGGGCGTAGGCCCCCCGCTTCCTCAGGCGCACCCCGAGCCTCAAGGCCAGGGCGGCCATGGGGAAGCCCGCGTTGGGGGAGGGGGTCTTGCGGGCCTCCTGGGGGAGCCTTCCCCAAAGCCCCGGTGGGCAGAGGAGAAGCCCGGTGAGCCGGGCCGGAAGCAGGTTCAGGAGGTCGTCCGCCCGGGCGGCGAAGGCGCCCCTGGCCCCGTGCTCCGGGTAGCCCCACATGGCGTCGGCGGTGTTGGCGTAGCGGTAGAGGGCGGCCCCCCCGAGGCCGAAGAGGGCGTAGTAGAGGAGGGGGGCGAGGAGGCTATCCGAGAGGTTCTCCGCGAGGCTTTCCAGGGCGGCCTCCCGCACCTCCTCCGCGGAGAGGTCTTCCGTTCTCCGGCTCACGATGCGGGAAAGGCGCCTTCTTCCCGCCTCGAGGCCCTCTTCCAGGGCCTTCTCCACCCCAAAGACCTCCAAGAGGAGCATCCTCAGGCTGAAGAGGGGCTTGAGGAGGAGGCCCAGGACCACCCACCCCCAGGCCAAGGGCCTCAGGAGGAGGTCCAGGAGAAAGGCGGGCAGGGCGAAGAGGAGGGCCCCCAAAGCCCAGTAGAAGGCCCCGGACGGGAAACCCCGGACCCTCCTCCAGGCCCAGGCGAGGTACCGCCCCATCCAGACCACGGGGTGGAACCTCGAGGGGGGCTCCCCGAAGAGGGCGTCCAGGAGGAGGGCGAGGAGGAGGCTCACCTTGGGCCGAGGGCGTCCAGGACCCTGTGGGGCCAGTCCACCGCGAGGACGGTCGCCGGGGGCACGAAACGGTCCTCCCCCAAGGCCCTGAGCACCGCCCGCACCACCCCCCCGTGGGTGAAGAGGACCGCAGGGGCTTTAAGCCCCTCCAGGAAGCGGAAGACCCTTTCCTGGAAGGCCGAGAGGCTTTCCCCTCCCGGGGGGTGGAAGCCCTGGAACCTTAGGAGGGCCTCCTTGTAGCGGGGGTCCAGGGTCTCCCAAGGGGCCCCCTCCAGCGTTCCGAAGTGAATCTCCCGAAGCTCAGGGTAGAGGCGGGGGGAAAACCCCGCAAGCTCCGCCGTCCGCCTCGCCCGGAGGAGGTCCGAGCTGAAGGCGGGAAGAGAAGGAAGCGCCCCCTTGAGCCTTCGCGCCTGGGCCTCGCCCTCCGCCGTGAGGGGGAGGTCCGTCCAGCCGAGAAGCCTTCCCTCCCGGTTCCAGAGGGTCTCCCCGTGGCGCACAAGCCAGAGCTCCATGCCCCTAGGGTAAGCTTTTCCCCGTGATGGACCCGGAGGTCTTCGCCCAAGCCCGGCTCCGCATGGACCAGCTCACCAAGCCTCCCCGCGCCTTGGGCTATCTGGAGGAGGTGGCCCTGCGCCTCGCCGCCCTTCAGGGCCGGGTGAAGCCCGAGCTCGGGCGGGGGGCGGTGGTGGTGGCCGCCGCCGACCACGGGGTGGTGGCCGAGGGGGTCTCGGCCTACCCCCAGGAGGTCACCCGGCAGATGGTCCTGAACTTCCTCCGCGGGGGCGCCGCCATCAACCAGTTCGCCCTGGCGGCGGACTGCGCCGTCTACGTCCTGGACGTGGGGGTGGTGGGGGAGCTTCCCGACCACCCGGGGCTTCTCAAGCGCAAGGTGCGCCCGGGGACGGCGAACCTCGCCCAAGGCCCCGCCATGACCCCGGAGGAGGCGGAGAGGGCCCTCCTGGCGGGCCGCGAGGCGGCGAGGCGGGCCATCGCGGAAGGGGCCACCCTCCTCGCCGCCGGGGACATGGGCATCGGCAACACCACGGCGGCGGCCGCCCTCACCGCCGCCCTCTTAGGCCTCCCTCCCGAGGCCGTGGTGGGCCGGGGGACGGGGGTGGGGGAGGAGGGCCTGAGGCGGAAGCGCCAAGCGGTGGCCCGGGCCCTCGCCCGCCTCCATCCGGGCATGGGCCCCCTCGAGGTGGCGGCCGAGGTGGGGGGGCTTGAGCTTGTGGCCATCGCCGGGATCTACCTCGAGGGGTACGAGGCCGGGCTTCCCTTGGTCCTGGACGGCTTTCCCGTGACCGCGGGGGCCCTTTTGGCCTGGAAGATGGCGCCGGGGCTTAGGGACCACCTCTTCGCCGGCCACCTCTCCCGGGAGCCCGGCCACCGCCACCAGCTGGAGGCCCTGGGCCTGAGGCCGCTTTTGGACCTGGACCTCGCCCTGGGGGAGGGGACGGGGGCGGTCCTCGCCATGCCCCTTCTCCGGGCCGCGGCCCGCATCCTCCACATGGCCACCTTCCAGGAGGCGGGGGTTTCCCGGGGGTGAGGCCCCTGTGTATGATCTCTTCATGGGGCGCTGGGAGCTGGAACGGGCCTGGGACCTCCTGGAGGAGGGGGATCTCCTCGAGGCCTTGGAGCACGCGGAGCGGGCCTACCGCAGGCACCCCAAGGACCCGGAGGCCCGGTTCCTCTACGGCTACCTCCGCTTCACCTCGGACGGGGCCTACGAAGGGCTCCGCCTCATGGAACTTGGGGCCAAGGCCATGGGTGGGGAGGCCTGCGCCGAGCTTTGGCGGATCTACGGCACGGAGTTTCCCGCCCACCTCCTGGACTTGGCCCGCTTTCTGGAGCGGCGGGGCCTCCCTCTCCCGGGGGACACCGCCTGGGCGGAGGCCGTTCTGGAGGAGCAGGGGCTTCCTCCGGAGGTGGCCCGGGAGGTGGAGCGGTGGCTCTACCAGGAGGACATCCCCTCCCTGGAAGGGTTTTTCCGCAAACGCCCTTCCCCCTATCCGGGCTACCTCCTGGTGCGCCTGTACCTGGCCCGGGGGGCCTTCCTTAGGGCGCAAGGCCTCGCCGGGGAGCTCGGGGAGGCGTGGGGCGGGGACTGGAGGGTGGAGCTGGCCCGCCTCCTCGCCCGTTTCCCCCAGGAGGGGCCGTCCCTGGCGGAGGAGGTCCGGCCCCTCCTCGCCCGGCGCCCCAAGGACCCCCACCTCGCCGAGGGGCTCGCCCTCCTGGCCCTGGGTGTGGGAGAGGGGAGGGTGGCCCTGGAGCTGGACCGGGCCTTTGACCCGCCCCTAAGGGCCCGGTTTCCCCACCTGGAGGAGCCTCTGGAGGCGGAAGAGGAGGGGAGGCCCCTGGTTCCCCTGGGGCTCTTCCTCTCCCCGGGCCGGGCCGACGTGTCCCCTCCACCCTTCGCTTGGGAGGCCTTCCGGTCCTGGCTTCCCCGCCTGGGGCTAGGGGAGCTCACCCTTTGGGGCCGCCCCTTCCTGCGCTCGGGCCTCCTTTCCCCGGAAGACGTGAGGCAGGAGATGAGGGAGGGGGTGATGCGCCTCCGCTTCCTGGAGGAGGGGAGGCCGCCCTTCGTGCCCTTGGCGAGCCTCGGGGAGCTCCTCGGGGCCTCCCCGGAGGAACGGGAGGCGGCCTCGGCCGCGGCCTCCCCCGGAGAGCTGGCCCACTTCCGCAAGGCCTTCCCCGATAGCCTCCTCCTGGAGCTCTACGCCCTCCTATACCGGCCCTTTGGGGATTGGCCCGAGGGGCGGGTGCGCCGCCTGCTGCGGGAGGAGCTCCCCTGGGGGGTGAGGGAGGCCCTGCGCCTACGCCTGGAGCTCGGGCGGGACCCCCTCGCCCCCCTTTCCCCTCCCGAACCCCCGCCCGGGGACCTATGGCCGGAGGAGTTCCTCTTCACCTGGCTCCTCCTGGCCCCGCCCGAGGAGGAGGTGGAAGAGGCCTTCCTCGTCCCCCCCGGGAACCGGGCCGTGAACCTGGACTGGCTCAACGTCTACCCCCTCCGCGTCCGCCGCCTCGAGGCGCAAAGGCCCTGGCGGAAGGAACCCCTTCCTGAGGGGGGCGGTCTGGAGGACTGGGCCCGCCGCCTGCCCCTTAGCCTCAGGACCTTTTGGCTTGTCGAACTGGAGGTGGATGAGGGCATGGGGCTGGAGGACCTCCTGGACCCGGAAACCCTTCGGGACCTCCTGGAGGGGCTAACCCCCGGCGCCCGCTCCCTCCTCGCCCGCCTCGTCCGGGAGGGAAGGCTTCCCCTTTCCCAAGCGGAGGAAAAAGCCCTTGCCCAACTGGAGCGGCGCTTCCTGGCCTTCGTGGGGGCCGGGGAGGTGGGCCTTCCTGGGGACCTGAGGCGGGCACTTTTCCGTGCGCTTTAGGTGCTCCGAGACCTCCGCCTCGCCCTGGCCCTCCTCACGGTGTTGCCCCTGGCCCCTAAAGGGGTCGGGGAGGAGGACTTCAAGCGGAGCGTGGCCTTCTTCCCCCTGGCGGGCTACCTCCTTGGGCTTCCCCTGGCCCTCCTCGCCCTCTTGCCCCTCCCCCCGGGGCTTTCCGCCGCCCTGGGGGTCGCCCTCCTCCTCGGCCTCACGGGCTTCCTGCACCTGGATGGCCTTTTGGACCTCGCGGACGCCCTCCTCGGGGCGAGGCCCAGGGAGGAGCGCCTGAGGATCCTCAAGGACCCCCACCTGGGGGCCTTCGCCTTCGGGGTGGGGGGGGTCTACCTCCTCCTCCTCTTCCAGGCCCTGGCCCTGGTGCAAGACCCCCTCTTCCTCCTCCTCTTCCCGGGGTGGGCCCGCTTCGCCTTCCTCCCCTTCCTCCACCGCTACCCCCTCTTGGGCCCGGGGATGGCCGCCTTGGTCCGGGGGGGGCCCTGGCCCTTTGCCCTCCTTCCCGCCCTGCCCTTCCTCCTCCTCTACCCCCTCCCCGCCCTCCTCGCCCTTCTCGCCGCCTGGGGGGTGGCCCGCCTGGCCTGGGCCCGCCTCGGGGGGCTGAACGGGGACGCCCTCGGGGCCATGATCGCCCTGGGGGAGGTGGTCCTCCTCCTGGCCCAGGCCCTGCTTGGGCCGGCTCCTTCCTCCCGTGCCGGGCCTGGTTTACCATAGGGCTATGTCCGAGGACCGCCTCCTGGAGCGCTTGGAGAAGCTGGAGGGGGTGGTGGAGACCACCGTGGCCGTCCTCCCTCCCCTAATCCAGGACCTCTCCCGGCGCATCGACGCCCTGCGGGAAGAGGTGAAGGCGGAGCTCAGGGAGCGGGAAGCCCGGCTGGAGGAGCGCTTCCAGGGCTTGGAGAAGCGGATCCAGGAGGTGGAGACCAAGCTGGAGAGTCGGATTCAAAACCTGGAGGCCAGGCTGGAGCGGCAGATCCAGGAGACGGAGACCCGGCTGGGGACCCGGATCCAGGAGGTGGAGGCCAAGCTAGAGCGGCAGATCCAAGAGACGGAGGCCCAACTGGAGGCCCGGATCCACGCGGTGGAAACCAAGCTGGAAGGGCGGATCCAAGAGGTGGAGAACCGACTGGAAGCCCAGATCTTGGCCTTGCGCCAGGAGATGAAGGCCGAAATCGGTTCCGCCTTCAACAGGGTGATGCTCTATCTCACGGCCGTGGGGGTGGTACTGGCCCTTCTTTCCGTCTTCTTCCGCTAGGGCCTGTCCCTTTGCGGGGTAAGCTTTTTCCGTGGAGGAGCCCAAACGCCAAAAGCCCTACGCCAAGCCCCAAGGAGAGCGACGAGGTCTCCTTTTGGTCTACACCGGGGACGGGAAGGGCAAGAGCACGGCCGCCTTCGGCCTTGCCCTCAGGGCCCATGGCCGGGGGCTTAAGGTGCGGATTTTCCAGTTTATTAAGCATGGAACCGCCCGCTTCGGGGAGCACCGGGCCTTCTCCCTCCTAGGCATCCCCATAGAAGGCCTGGGGGACGGGTTCACCTGGAGGAGCCGGGACCTCGCCCGTTCCGCCGCCTTGGCCCAGGAGGGGTGGGGGCGGGCCAAGGAGGCCCTCCTCTCCGGGACCTACGACCTGGTGGTCCTGGACGAGGCCACCTACCCCCTGCGCTACGGCTGGGTTTCCCTGGAAGAGTTCCTGGAAGTCTTGCGGGCGAGGCCTCCCCACGTCCACGTGGTGGTGACGGGGCGGGGCGCCCCCGAGGCCCTCTTGGAGTTGGCCGACACGGTGACGGAGATGCGGAAGGTAAAGCACGCCTTTGACCAGGGCGTCCCCGCCCAGAGGGGGATAGAGCACTGATGCGTCTTCTCCTCGCCGCCCCCCACTCGGGCGCCGGCAAGACCACGGTCTCCCTGGCCCTTCTCCTCGCCCTTAGGGCGAGGGGCCTAAGGGTGCAGCCCTTCAAGGTGGGGCCGGACTACATTGACCCCACCCACCTGGAGAAGGCCGCCGCCAGGAGGCCCTACAACCTGGACGGCTTCTTCCTGGACGAAACGGGCCTCCTCGCCCTCTTCCGCCACGGGGCGAGGGGGGCGGACTTCGCCCTGATTGAGGGGGTGATGGGCCTCTTTGACGGGAAGGACCCCCGGGGAGAGGTGGGCTCCACCGCCCAGGTGGCTAGGCTCCTTAAGGCCCCCGTGGCCCTGGTGGTGGACGCCAAGGGGATGGCGGGCTCCATCGCCCCCCTCGCCCTGGGCTTCCGGGACTTCCACCCCGGGGTGCGGGTGGTGGGGGTCTTCGCCAACCGGGTGGGCTCGGAGCGACACGCGGAGATCCTGAAGGAGGCCCTAAAGGCCGTGGGCCTCCCCCTCCTCGGCTGGCTTCCCCAAGACCCCGCCCTGGAGCTTCCTGAGCGCCACCTGGGCCTGGTCCTGGCCGGGGAGATGGCCCCGCCCCTCGAGGCCCTGAGGCGGGCCTTCCGCGTGGAGCTGGAAGAGGTCCTCCGCCTCGCTGCCTCCGCCCCGCCCCTCCCCGAGGCCAGGCCCTTCCTCCCCCCGAGGCGCCCGCCCCGGGCCCGGGTGGCCTACGCCTGGGATAAGGCCTTCTCCTTCTACTACCCCGAGGCTTTGGAGCTTCTTGAGGCCTTGGGGGCGGAGCTCATCCCCTTCAGCCCCCTCGAGGACGAGGCCCTCCCCAAAGCCCACGCTCTCCTCCTCGGGGGCGGCTACCCAGAGCTCTTCGCCGAGCGACTTTCCGCGAACGTGGCCCTGCGGGAGGCCATCCGCCGCTTCCCCGGCCCCATCGTGGCCGAGTGCGGGGGGTACATGTACCTCTCCCAGGGCCTCTGGGTGGGGGAGCGCTTCTTCCCCATGGTGGGCCTGGTCCCGGGGGAGGCCCGCATGGCGGAGAGGCCCGTCCTCGGCTACCGGGAGGTGGAGGCCTTGAGGGATAGCCCCGTGGCCCGAAAGGGCCAGGCCTTCAAGGGGCACGAGTTCCACTACGCAAGGCTTCCCGCCTCGCCAAGCCCCGCCTGGCGCCGCCTGGGCGGAGAGGAGGTGGAGGGGTACACCGACGGGCGGGTGCTGGCGAGCTTCGTCCACCTCTACCTCCCCGCGAGGCCCGAGGGGGTGGAGCGGCTCCTCGGCCTGGCCTCGAGGGGCAAGGCTGCCGGGGCCTCCTAGGTAGGATCGCGGATCGGGGACCGGAGGGCCCTCTTTAGGGCAGGGAGGGCTGTTGGGATCGCCTTTTGTTTCTGGGACGCGCCGCTCTTTCGCCGACAACGTGTACGGGGCGTGGTCCGGCCTCCTGCCGTTGGACCGCCGCTTTACGCCGCACAAGACGTTCTCCAGGCGAGAGCCCAGCCGCTTGGGGATTCCCCGGCTCCGGGTTGTTGCTCACCGCACCGCGGATCGCCACCCGGTAAGGCCTGGTCCATCCACCTACCCTCCATCCGGATCACGGGCTTTAGCCGGGGTCCGAAGGAGCGGGGCGCAGGGCCAGGCCCGTCCCCTGGTTCACCGCCAGGTGCCGGGAAGGCCGCTTAAGGACTCCTCCAGCCTCCGCCATCCCGCCTGCCCCAGGAGCTCCTCCAGCTTCCCCCCGCGCTCCACGGTGCCCAGGACCCCTCCGAAGACGGGGTCCCGCCAGAAGGCCCCCGTGTCAAAGGACTGCTTGTAGAGGCGGAAGGTCTCCCCGGTAGAGGGGTCGCGGGCGTAGGTCTGGTCGGAAAGAAGGTTGGCCC